>CAZTMF010000810.1:0-1332 GCA_964614675.1 uncultured Caulobacteraceae bacterium
GATCGACCAGGATGTGCATCATCTTGCCCCGGTACCAGCCGAGCGCCCCGCCCACGACCAGACCGCCTGCGAGCCACGCCCATCCGAGCCCCTCGGGCGGCTGGGGGATCAGCGACACCACGGTCAGGACGGTGAGCAGGACAGGGGTCACCCACAGCCACTCGACCTTCAAAGGCCGGGTCTGGCTCATCCGGCGCAGCCGGAAGGCCATCACCACCACGAGAACGACGATCCCTATGGCATAGGGCATCACTGTGCGGAGTTGGTCTGGCTGCACGTCCGGTTCCCCTCCCGGTTTCAGGCCCCGGCGGCTGGCTCCAGCGCCTTGTCGATCGCCTGCACCAATTGCTCGGGCGGATAGGCGCCCGACACTGCCACCTTGTCGGCGAAGATCATGAACGGCACCCCCTGGATGCCGGACTGCATGGCGGTCTCGCACGCCCGTGTGACGAACTCTTTGCCTGCGCCCTCGGCGAAGCGGCGCTCGAGCATGTCCGGATCCATGCCGTGCGCCGCGCCGATCTCGGCCAGCACCCTCGGATCGCCGATGTCCTTCAGCTCGGTCCAATAGGCATGCATCACCGCCTCGGCGACCTCGGCGGCCTTGCCCTCGGAGGCCGCCCAGCTGATCAGCCGGTGGGCGGCGTTGGTGTTGGGGCTCTTGGCGATCTCGCCGGGCTTGATGTCGAGGCCCGCGCCGGCCGCCTGCTGCTGCAGGTGCTCGGACATCTGGCGCATGCGCTCGGGGTCGGAGCCGAACTTGGAGGCCATCAGGGCCTGGCGGTCGACGCCCTCCTCGGGCAGCTCCGGGTTCAGCTGATAGGGCCGCCAGCGGATGTTGGCCTGGACCTGGGGCCTCAGCGCCAGGGTCTGCTTCAGCCGTTCGAAGCCGATGTAGCACCACGGGCAGACCACGTCGGCGACGAAGTCGACATCCATCGGTGTCTGAGTTGTGGCGGGCTCGGTCATCCCGCCTTCTGTTGTAGCGCCTTGGCGGCGGCCCTTTCCAGGGCCCTGGCGGCGTTTTCCTCGGGATCGACTTCGGCGACCCCGATGTCGAATTCGACCACGAAGGCCGGCCGCTCGCCGCCGGCCTCGAAGGCCGTGCAGGCGATCACCGCCGCGATCCGCTCGCCGGCCGCCACCGCCTGGGCCGCGCGCGTGGCGGGCAGGGCCAGGCCGAACACCTCCGGCCCCAGCCGCGCGGCGGTGTCCTCGGCGCGCACCAGCCGGCCGATCATCGAGCCGATCTGGGGGATGGCGCGGTCGATCCAGCCTTCCTTGCGGATCGGGATCAGCTCGGGCCGCTCGGCCACCTTCAGCACGCAGACC
>CAZTMF010000811.1:0-1324 GCA_964614675.1 uncultured Caulobacteraceae bacterium
TTTTCCTTCAGGGCGATCAGCACCCGGCCCGAGGCGCCGTTGGGCTCCCAGTGGTACAGCTCTAGCATCGCGGCCTCCTCAGGCGCGGGCCGGGGCGGGCCCGTTCGAGGCCGACGCACCGCCACGGGTGGACAGGTTGAAGTTGCTCTTGGCGCGCATGGCCTTGGTGGAAGGCCGCTCCTCCATCCGCTGGCGCCATTCGACGAAGGCGGGGGTGTCGGTCTCGTTGACGAGCTCGGGCATCCACATGGCCATGAAGCCGCAGAAGTTGTTCAGGTCAATGTCGGCCAGGGAGAAGCTCGACCCGGCGACCCAGGGATGGTTCCGAAGGTGCGCATCCACCTTGCGTGCGCCCTCGCGGGCGCGGCGGTGAGACTCCTCCATGGCGCCGACCGGCGTGACCTGCCGATAGGCCGCCAGCCATGAGCGGCGACGGTCGGGATCGGGCACCGTCTCCAGCACCTTGATCACCTCGGCCTCGGTGCGCTCGCCCACGAAAGTCGGCACCACGCGGTTCCAGTTGATCATCATCAGGCAGCGGCCGAGGTCGTTCTCGGCCCACCGGCTCCAGACCCGCATGCGCCAGCGCTCGCGCAGGTCGGCCGGACGCAGAGGCGGACCGTCGAAGGTCTCGTCGATGTATTCGTTGGCCAGCATGCCTTCGGTGATCGCGCGGCCGTCGTGGACCAGGGTCGGCACCTGACCCTTGGGGTTCACCTTCAGATAGGCCGGCTTCAGATGCTCGAAGTCGCGGCCCGAGATCTCGCGTTCGACGAAGTCCACGCCCTTTTCGAGCAGGGCCTGGAAGACCCTGCCGGAGTTGGTGCCGAGGGGCTGGAAGAAATAGAGCTCGACCGCCATGCGCGGGGCCTCCTTCACCGATGTCGCCTAACATCGCTGTCCTGGAGAGCCCATGGCGCGTCCAGGATTGCGCCCCCGATTGCTTCGGGGGCGAGCGCCCAACCCATTCCCGGCCTCCGCCGACGGGCGGTCGAAGCCGGCGTCGCTGTCTACTCCGCCGCCTGGGACAGTTCGCCGTCGACGGTCCAGGGGGCGGAGGGCCAGCTCTGCATCTCCCGCAGGCAGTGCTTCGCGAAGACGCGGATGCTGTTCATGCAGTCCTCGTGCGGCATGCCGCCGGTATAGACGTGGGGCATCATGCCCTGCGGCTCGCGGATGCGCCGCACCTCGTCGAGCTGCTCCAGCACCCTCTTGGGCGCGCCCACGATCGAGGTGGCGACCACGTTGGCGGCGGCCTTCTCCACGTCGTCTTCGGTCATGGTGATGTTCTTGTAGGCCTCGTAGCCCTTGATGCCGCCGTGGT
>CAZTMF010000812.1:0-1324 GCA_964614675.1 uncultured Caulobacteraceae bacterium
GGCGCGCCGCGGCCGAGCCGGTCGGGCAGGGGCTGTCCGTTGGGCGTGAACTCCAGCGAGACGGAATTGATGCAGTAGCGCGTGCGGGTCGGCGGGGGACCGTCGGGGAAGACGTGTCCCTGGTGGCTGTCGCAGCGGGCGCAGCGGGTCTCGATGCGCACCATGCCGTAGGACGTATCACGCACCAGCTTCAGGTGGTCCTTGTCGAAGGGCTCATAGAAGCTGGGCCAGCCGGTGCCGGACTCGAACTTGGCGACCGACCGGAACAGCGGCAGGCCGCAGAGCCGGCAGTCGTAGACGCCGGCCTCCTTGTTGTTCAGCAGGCCCCCGCAGAACGGGGCTTCGGTGCCGTGATGCAGCAGGACGTCGCGTTCCTCCTGGGTGAGGTCCGCCTCCAGCGACTTCAGCTGGTCGGCGGTGGGCGGCGTCAGGTCGAAGCCGGAGGCTGCGTGGGAGACGGCATGGGCGGCGTCGGCGCGCATCGGACTGCTCCAGGTGAAACCCTCAAGCGAACATAGGCGCGCCCGCCCGTGTTTACGAGCGCGGCGCCCCCGCCTAGAAGTCACGGTCGTTCAGACGTTGGTTCCGAGGCCGGGTTGTTCAACAAGATCCTGATCGCCAACCGCGGCGAGATCGCGGTGCGGATCATCCGCACGGCCCGCCGGATGGGGATCAAGACCGTCCAGGTCCACTCGGACGCCGACGCCGGCTCGCTGGCGGTGGAGATGGCCGACGAGGCGGTCGCCATCGGTCCCGCCCCCGCGGCCCAGTCCTATCTGGTCGTCCAGAAAATCATCGACGCGGCCCGGCGGACGGGCGCCGAGGCCATCCACCCTGGCTACGGCTTCCTCTCCGAACGGGCGGAGTTCGCCAGGGCCTTGGCGACGGAGGGCATCGCCTTCATCGGCCCCAATCCTGAAGCGATCGACGCCATGGGCGACAAGATCGCCTCCAAGAGGCTGGCGGCCGCGGCCGGGGTCTCGACCGTGCCGGGGCATCTGGACGTCATCACCGACGAGACGCACGCCATCGAGATCGCGGAATCCATCGGCTATCCAGTGATGCTGAAGGCGTCCGCGGGGGGCGGCGGCAAGGGCATGCGCGTCGCCTGGAACCGGACCGACGTCGAGGAGGGCTTTCCGGCCGCGCGCGCCGAGGCGGCCTCCAGTTTCGGCGACGACCGGGTGTTCATCGAGAAGTTCGTCACCTCGCCCCGGCACATCGAGATCCAGGTGCTGGGCGACAAGCACGGGACCGTCCTGCACCTGAACGAGCGCGAATGCTCGATCCAGCGCCGGAACCAGAAGGTGATCGAGGAGGCGCC
>CAZTMF010000813.1:0-1323 GCA_964614675.1 uncultured Caulobacteraceae bacterium
TGCAGCAGACCGGCCACCGGCCGATCGTGGTCATGGGCGGCGGCACCACCAAGGTGGGCGACCCCTCCGGCAAGGACGAATCACGAAAGCTCCTCACGCCAGAGGTCATCGCCGCCAACATCGCCAGCATCCGCACCGCCTTCGACCGGTTCCTGACCTTCGGCGACGGCCCGAAGGGCGCGGTGATGATCGACAACGCCCAGTGGCTCGACCGGCTGGCCTACATCGACTTCCTGCGAGAATACGGCCCCCACTTCACCATCAACCGGATGCTGACCTTCGACAGCGTGAAGCTGAGGCTCGAGCGGGAGCAGCCGCTCACCTTCCTCGAGTTCAACTACATGCTGATGCAGGCGGTGGACTTCCTGGAGCTCGAGCGCCGGCAGGGCTGCGTCCTGCAGATGGGCGGATCGGACCAGTGGGGGAACATCGTCAACGGCGTCGAACTGATCCGGCGCATGGACGCCAAGCCGGCGTTCGGCCTGACCACGCCGCTGATCACCACGGCCTCTGGCGCCAAGATGGGCAAGACGGCCGCCGGCGCCATGTGGCTGAACGCCGACCGGCTGTCGCCCTACGACTACTGGCAATTCTGGCGCAACACCGATGACGCCGATGTCGGGCGGTTCCTGAAGCTGTTCACCGACCTCCCACTGGACGAGATCGCGCGGCTCGAGGCGCTCGAGGGCGCCGGGATCAACGAGGCCAAGAAGGTGCTGGCCGACGAAGCCACTGCCCTCATGCACGGTCGCGAAGCGGCCGCGGCGGCGCGGGCGGCGGCCGAAGCCGCCTTCGAACAGGGGCGGCTGTCGGAGGATCTGCCCACCTTCGAGGTCCCGCGCGCCGATCTGGAGTCAGGGGTGCAGCTCGCGGCCCTGGCGGCGGATGCGGGCCTGGCGTCATCAAGGGGGGAGGCCAGACGGCTGGCCCAGGGTGGCGGCCTGAAGCTGAACGACGAAACGATCGCCGACGGCACGCGGCTGGTGACGCTGGCCGACCAAAAGGACGGGGCAATCAAGCTGGCCGCCGGCAAGAAGAAGATCGTGCTGGTGAAGCCCGTCTAGGGCGTCATCCGGCCGGCTCGGCGAGGGCCGCCTGCGAGTGGCCCTCGAAGATCCGCCGCAGGATGCCCGGCGTCGCCAGGGACAGGGGGTTCACGCTGATCTTGGGAGCGGCGAAGGCCCCCCTGGCGGAATAGGTCAAGCCGAACATCCCCTCGCCCTTGTGCGAGACGAGCAGGTCGCCCACCACCGGCACCGCGCCCACGGCCGAGTTCAGGATGTAGGATGGCGCGATCCCGCCCGAGAGGTCGACCGTGTGGTT
>CAZTMF010000814.1:0-1322 GCA_964614675.1 uncultured Caulobacteraceae bacterium
GAGGCCACGGCGAAGATCTCGTCCACGGGGAATTTCACTTCCTCGAGGATCGCCAGCATCTCGCGGCCCACGTTGCCCGTGGCGCCGACAACGGCCACCCGGTAACCCATCGAACTCTCCTTCGGATTTGGAGGGCGGGCCTTAACGCCTGGGGCCGGCTTTCGCAAGCTCAGCGCCTAGGCGCGGGCCTCGACGAACTGGGCGTAGGGGATCTTTCGTCCGTTGGCCACGTGGTAGCCCGAGGAGATCGAGCACTCGGTCTGCTGCGGGCCCAGATCGACCTCGCCTTCCGGGAAGATCACCAGCATCCGGTCCTTGATCCGCACCAGCACCTCCATCGGCGCCGGCACGTCGCGGTTGGCCCAGGCCCTGAGCTGGGACAGGAAGGGCTCGTGACGCCAGGCGTTCGGATGGGAGGGGTCGACGTCGACGATGATGCGACCCGGGACGTTCGACCAGATCAACAGCTTGGACCGGTCCGGCCGCCATTCCTCGCCCAGGGCGTCGGCGATCGACCAGTAGCACTGGAACTTGCGGCACTCGCCGGGCGCGGTGGAATGGATCGAACAGCCCGAGCCCTTGGCGAAGTGGTGGCACCACGCGCCCGCGGGCTTCTCCAGCACATTGATGCGGAGGATCTTGCAGCAGAGGCTGCACTCCCCGCAGGGCTTCACCTGCGGCGGAGCGGGGCCTCGCCCATCACGTTCTGTGAGGACGGCGCTCATCGTGCGGGGAATTTCCGCCGCACAACTTTCGATCTGGTAAACCGTATTCCTCCCCCCTCACGCGAGGGAGGCGCGGGGTTCAGGCGCCGGCGGCCAGGGCCTTGAGGACCGCGTCGCCCATCTCGGCTGTGGTGTCCGAGCCGCCGAGGTCGCGGGTGCGCGCGCCGGCGTCCAGGGCCGCGCGGACGGCGGAGTTGAGGCGCTCGTCGAGGTCGGGCCGGCCCAGCGACCACCTGAGCGCCATGCCGAAGGAGAGGATCGCCGCCAGGGGATTGGCCAGGCCCTGGCCCGCGATGTCGGGCGCCGAGCCGTGCACCGGCTCATAGAGGCCGGGCTTGCCGGCGTAGGACAGGGCCGCCGAGGGCAGCATGCCCAGAGAGCCGGTCAGCATGGCCGCCTCGTCCGACAGGATGTCGCCGAACAGGTTGTCGGTGAGGATGACGTCGAACTGCTTGGGGTTCTTCACCAGCTGCATGGCGGTGTTGTCGGCCAGCATGTGCTCGAGCTCGACGTCGGCATAGTCCCTGGCATGCAGCCTGGTGACCACGTCGCGCCAGAGCACGCCGGTCTCCATGACGTTGGACTTCTCCGCCGAGG
>CAZTMF010000815.1:0-1322 GCA_964614675.1 uncultured Caulobacteraceae bacterium
CCGCGCATGCCGTAGTAGGAGAAGCGCTCCCACATCTCGGCGAAGAACAGGATCACCAGCCCGCGAGGGTGCCGCCGCAGCTGGAGAAAGACGGGAATGCCCGTCGCCACCGTCACCACGATGCCCAGAAGGGTGACGATGTTCCACATAGTCAGACTCGCCGGCGAAAAAGGACCCACGCGGGCCGAAGCTGCGAGATGATCATGCCCCCTGGCCTTTCACAACCCGGCCGCAGGCCCGATAGTGTTGGAGCCGAACGGCCGAGCCGGACGTTCGGAGCTCGAACAGGAGCGGCTCATGAAGTTACCTGGCCCGGACCATCCGATCACGCTCGAGCCCAGCCGTCAGCGCATGCGCGCCACCTTCGACAACCACATCATCGCCGACACCGACGACGCCCTGATCGTGCGCGAAGCCGATTATCCGCCGGTGGTCTATTTCCCGATGGACGACGTGGAGATGGGCTTCCTGGCGAAGACCGATCGGACGACAACCTGCCCCTACAAGGGCCACGCCAGCTACTGGTCGATCTACATGGACGGCCGGCTCGCCGAGAACTCGGTCTGGGCCTACGAGGACCCCTACCCAGCCATGGCCGCCCTGCGCGGCCGGGTGGCCTTCTATCCGAACGTGGTCGAGGTCTACGAGCTGAACGAGGATCGCACCGAGGCCTGAGCCTCTCCGGCCCGCCCCGCATGGAACTCTATGGTCAAGCCGAGGATTAGACCCCCGCGCGGACCACCGTCGGCGTTCAATGGGAGGGTGCTATGGGCATTTTGGCTTGGCTAGTTCTTGGACTGATCGCGGGCTTCATCGCCAGCAAGCTGGTCAACAAGACCGGTGAAGGTCTGATCCTCGACATCGTTCTCGGCATTGTCGGGGCGGTGGTGGGCGGCTTCATCTTCACCCACTTCTTCGCCACCGCGGGCGTCACGGGCTTCAACCTCTACAGCATGTTCGTCGCCGTCGTTGGCGCTGTGGTCGTGCTGCTGCTCTATCGCCTCGTCTTCCGCCGCGTTTAGTCGGCGCCCAGGGTTACTGCATGGCGCAGGCGGGATAGACCGCCTGCGCCGGCAGCCTTGGCTGGCCCGCTTTGCTCGACGGCGCGGGGAAAGGGCCTGTCGCTATGAAAGAGGCGCCACCAGCTCCAGCCACTCTTCCTCGGTCAGCACCTGGACGCCCAGGTCGGCCGCGGTCTTCAGCTTGGAGCCCGCGCCGGGCCCCGCGACCACGATGTCGGTCTTCTTCGACACCGATGACGCCACCTTGGCGCCCAGCGCCTCGGCCTGGGCCTTGGCCTCGTCGCGGGTCATGCGCTCCAG
>CAZTMF010000816.1:0-1321 GCA_964614675.1 uncultured Caulobacteraceae bacterium
TGGTTTCCTTGAGCTGGGCCGGCATCATCTCGCCCAGGCCCTTGAAGCGGCTGATCTCGGGCTTCTTGCCCTTGAACTCGGTCTCCAGCAGCTCCTCGCGGTGGTCGTCGTCGCGGGCGTAGATGGTCTTGCCGCCATGGCTGATCCGGTAGAGCGGGGGGAGGGCGAGGAAGAGTTTCCCCGAGCGGATCAGCCCGGGCATGGTCCGGTAGAAGAAGGTGATGAGCAGGGATGCGATGTGGGCGCCGTCCACATCGGCGTCGGTCATGATCACGATGCGCTGGTAGCGCAGATCGTCTTCCTTGAACCGGGTCCCGCCCTGGACGCCCAGCGCCAGCATCAGGTCCGACAGTTCCTGGTTGCCGCCGGCCTTGTCCTTGGACGACGAGGCGACGTTCAGGATCTTGCCCCTGAGCGGCAGGATCGCCTGGGTCTTGCGGTTGCGCGCCTGCTTGGCCGAGCCGCCGGCGGAGTCGCCCTCGACGATGAAGAGTTCGGTGCCCTCGGCCGCCTGGTCGGCGCAGTCGGCCAGCTTCCCGGGCAGCCGCAGCTTGCGGGTGGCCGAAGCCCGGGCGACTTCCTTGTCCTTGCGGCGCTTCAGCCGCTCCTCGGCGCGGTCGATGACGAACTGCAGGAGGGCGTTGGCCGATTTCGGCGCCGCCGTCAGCCAGTGGTCGAAGGGATCGCGCAGCGCCGTCTCGACCAGCCGTTGGGCGTCGGACGACGACAGCCGCTCCTTGGTCTGCCCCTGGAATTCAGGCTCGCGGATGAAGACCGAGATCAGGGCCCCGGCGCAGGCCATGACGTCCTCGGCGGTGATGGTCGCGGCGCGCTTGTCGCCCACCATCTCGGCATAGGCCTTGAGGCCGCGGGTCAGGGCGGCCCTGAATCCCGCCTCGTGGGTGCCGCCCTCGGGCGTCGGCACGGTGTTGCAATAGGACTGCACGAAGCCGTCGGCCTCGCCGAAGCCGGCGCCGCTCCAGGCCACGGCCCACTCGACAGCGCCCGCCTCGCCCTGCCGCTCGATGCGCCCCGAAAAGGCCTCGGGCGTGACCGTCTCCACGTCCTGGATGCGGTCGGCCAGATAGTCGGCCAGGCCATTGGGGAAGCGGAAGACCGCCTTTTCGGGCACATCACCGCAGCGCTCGGGCGCGCAGGTCCAGCGGATCTCGACGCCACGGAAGAGGTAGGCCTTGGACCGGGCCATGCGGTAGAGCCGCGCTGGCTTGAAGGTCGCGCCCTCGCCGAAGATGGCGGGATCGGGCGTGAAGCGGATGGCGGTCCCGAGCTTCTTCGACGGGCCGACCTGCTCCAGATCGGA
>CAZTMF010000817.1:0-1321 GCA_964614675.1 uncultured Caulobacteraceae bacterium
GCCGGCCGGGGCCCGCTCAGAAGGCCTCCGCCGCCAAGGCCATCACCGGGGCCGCGCCGGTTTTCAGCTTGGCCAGGTGCGCGGCCGCTTCCGGCAGGATGCGCTCCAGGAAATAGCGGCCGGTGATCAGCTTGTTGGCGAAGAAGGGATCGGGGTCGCCGGCGGCGATCTTGGCCTGGGCGGCCTTGGCCGTCTTCGCCCACATATAGGCGAGCCCCGTCAGGGCCAGGACGTTGAGATAGTCGTGCGAGGCGGCGCCGGCGGCGTCGGGATTGGCCACCCCGTTCTGCATCAGCCAGAGCGTGGCCTCCTGCAGCTGGGCCTTGGCCGATTTCACGCCCTCGACGAAGGGCGCCAAGGCCGCGTCGGCGGGCTCGGCGGCGAAGGCGTCGAGCTCGGCCAGCAAGCTCATCATGGCGCGGCCGCCATTGGCCGGCAGCTTGCGGCCGACCAGGTCCAGGGCCTGCACCCCGTTGGTGCCCTCGTAGATCATGGCGATGCGGGAATCGCGCAGGTACTGGGCGGCCGGGAAGTGGGTGGTGTAGCCCGAACCGCCGTGCACCTGCATGGCGTCCGAACAGACCTTGAAGCCGCGGTCGGTCAGGAACGACTTCACCACCGGCGTCATCAGCTGCACGACATCGTCCGCCTTCTGACGTTCCGCCTCGTCGGTCGAAACCAGCTCGATGTCCTGGTGCAGGATGGTCCAGAACAGCAAGGCCCGGCCGCCCTCGATCACCGCCTTGGAGTCCATCAGCATCCGGCGCACGTCGGGGTGCACGACGATCGGGTCGGCGGGCCCCTCCGGGTTCTGAGGGCCGGTCAGGGCGCGGCCCTGCAGCCGGTCGCGGGCGAAGTCGGCGGCGGCCTGGTAGGCGGCCTCGGCCTGGGCCAGGCCCTGGACGGCCACGCCCAGCCGCGCCTCGTTCATCATCACGAACATCAGGCGAAGGCCCTTGGTCTCCTCGCCCAGCAGGTAGCCGGTCGCACCCTCGTAGGACATGAAGCAGGTGGAGTTGCCGTGGATGCCCATCTTCTCTTCCAGGCCCACGCACTTGAAGCCGTTGCGCGCGCCGGGCGTCCCGTCCGCGCCGGGGATGAACTTGGGCGTGATGAACAGCGACAGGCCACGCGTGCCGGCCGGGGCGCCCTCGGTGCGGGCCAGGACCAGATGGACGATGTTGGGGGTGAAGTCCTGCTCGCCGCCCGAGATCCAGATCTTCTCGCCAGTGATCTTCCAGGTCCCGTCCGGGTCCTTGGTCGCCTTGGTGCGGATCAGCCCGAGGTCGGTGCCGCACTGGGGCTCGGTGAGGTTCATGGC
>CAZTMF010000818.1:0-1320 GCA_964614675.1 uncultured Caulobacteraceae bacterium
TAGTCGCGGCCGATCGCCAGGACGATGTGGTCGTTCTCGGCGAAGACGGCGTTGGTGGGGTCGAAGCCGATCCAGCCCCTGGCCTCTCCGCACCACACCGACACCCAGGCGTGGGTCGCGTCGGCCCCTTCGAGGCGGGGCTGACCCGGCGGGGGGATGGTGCGCAGGTATCCGCTGACATAGGCGGCGGCCAGACCCAGGCCCCGCAGTCCGGCGATCATGATGTGGGCGAAGTCCTGGCAGACGCCGTGGCGGGCCTTGAACGCCTCCACCGCCGGGGTCGAGACCGTGGTGGCTTCCGGATCGTAGACGAAGTCGGCGTGCATGCGCCGCATCAGGTCGGCGGCGGCGTCGACGATCGGCCGGCCCCTGGAGAAGCTGGCCCGCGCATAGTCGGTGATCGCGGGCGCGTCCGGGGTGCGGCGGGTGGGATAGAGGAAGACGGCCGGCCCCTCCGGCCCCAGGACGCCGGTCTCGTAGGCGGCGGCGTGCACGACTTCCCAGGGCTCGCTGTCCAGGGGATCGCCGACCGGCGGGGCATGGACGTCGACGCGCGACCTGGCCTCGATCACCAGCTCGCGATGGGGCTTGTCGATCACGGCCGTGAGGGTCTGTTCGCCGAAGGGGCCCGCGCCCTTGACCATGCTCAGGGGACGGGGCGTGACGTGGACCGTGCTCTGCAGCACCGTCTGGGTCGCCGACGACCTCGGGGTCAGCCGGAACACGCAGCGCGCGAAGGTGACGGGCTCTTCGTAGGTGTAGGTGGTGCGGTGGCGGACGGAATAGATCACGCCAGACCGGCCAGCTTGACCGTGGGCACGGCCCGGGCGCCCTGCAGGAAATAGCGGTCCGCGACGGCGCCGGACAGGCGCATCAGTGCGTGCTCGAAGCCAAGCATGTCCTCGGCGGACAGGCGGCCGGCGTCGGCGACCTCGACGTCGGTGGCCAGGGGCAGGAGGATCAGGCTGGGCTCTTCCAGCATGCCGTCCTGCTGAAGCGACGGCAGCACCGCCAGATGATCCTTCAGGGTGCTGACCTGGAACGCCAGGGATCGCGTGTTGAACGGATCCAGCACGACCATGTCGCGCACGGGCTTCAGCGCCAGGCCGACCAGATATCGCGCCCGATAGGTGATCTGGCTGTCGGCCAGGTCGAGCAACAGATCGAGGTCGTCGATGGTCGCGTCCTCGTGGGCGAAGGTGCGGGCCAGGCGGCAGGTGTTGATGCCGCGCTCGATCCTGCGGCCCATGTCGAGGAAGCGCCAGCCGGCGACCCGGTTCATGTTCTCCTGGGTCAGGCCCGAGAGCGCGGCCAGGATCT
>CAZTMF010000819.1:0-1315 GCA_964614675.1 uncultured Caulobacteraceae bacterium
CAGCCCCCTGCCGACGAGCTCGCTCTGGCCAGGGCCGAGCTGGCCATGGGCCAGGCGGAGGTCGCCGCGCGGCGCCTCACGGCCCTGATCGGGCGCGCGCCCGGCAATCCCCTCCAGCTCTACTGGCTGTCCGCCGCCCTCGGCGCCTCCGGGTGCTGGTCCGAGCACGGCGCCGTCCTCCGCCAGGCCCAGACCGGCCACGCCCTGCAGCTGATCGCCCAGGCCGGCGGGGATCTCGGCCGGCTGCAGGCCGATCCCGTCTATGCGCTACAGGTCGGCGACGTCTTCTATGCCCGCCATCACGTGGGCGTGGCCTCGGTGGCCTATGGCTTCGCCGCCATGGCGTCCGGCGCGCCCGGGTCGGCGCTGCTGAAATACGGCCTGGCGCTGCAGCACCAGGGCCGGATCGACGAGGCGGTGGCCGCCTTCACCGCCGCCAGCGAGCAGTCGCCCGACAACGCCCAGATTCGGGGCTTTTTGCTCTACAGCCTGTTCTTCGCCCCGGACGGGGTGGCCCGGCATGCCGAGGCGGCGAGGCGGTTCGCCCGCATCCATGACGGCGTTCCCAAGAAGGCCGCCGCCAGCTTCGACAACCCGCCGCTCGAGGGGCGCAGGCTGCGCATCGGCTACGTCGCGCCCGACGTGATGGGCACCCAGCTCAGGCAATTCCTGGGACCGGTGCTGGAGCATCACGATCCCGAGGCGGTGGAGGTCTTCCACTACGCCACGTCGGCGCCGGCCTCGCCGCCGCCGAGCGGCCAGGTGCGGGTGATCGGCCAGCTGGGCGACGAGGCCGTGGCGGAGATGATCCGCGGCGACCGCATCGACGTGCTGCTCGACCTCTGGGGCCACACCGCCAACGGCCGGCTGGGCGTCTTCGCCCGCCGCGCGGCGCCGGTGCAGGCCAGCTGGATGAACTACGTCCAGACCACGGGCCTGGAGGAGATGGACTACCTGCTGCATCCGGACTGCCTGAACGTCCCGGGCGCCCAGGCGCATTGCTCGGAGACCCTCTGGCATATCGGGCCCGAGATGGGGCCCTTCCGCCCCGATCCCCGGCCGGAGCCGACGCCGACCCCGGCTCTGGCCAAGGGCTTCGTCAGCTTCGGCAGCTACTCCAATCCCGTCCGGCTGACCGACGAGACCCTCGACCTCTGGTCGCGCGTGCTCCAGCGGGTCCCGGCCTCGCGGCTGGTTCTTCGCTACCGCTATTACGAGGACGAGGTGCTGCAGAACGCGGTCCTGATGCGCTTCGCCGCGCGGGGGATCGACGTCGAACGCATCCACTTCTGCGGCCAGGTCGCGCAGCCGGAGT
>CAZTMF010000820.1:0-1313 GCA_964614675.1 uncultured Caulobacteraceae bacterium
AAGGACCAGGCCGATGACGATGCCGCCGACGATGATCATCACATGGTCTTCCTGGCGGCTCCGCCCAGGCGTCGACTCCTGAACCCAGCGGCCAAGGCCGATCAGGAAGAAGCTCGGAAGGATCGGAGAGATGTACCAGACGGGCACCGCCCTCAGAGCGTCGCGCTGGCGGACGAGCTCGCTGCGCTGGAAGGCCACGAGGGTCTCGGGCGAACCTCCCGTGGGCGTCCGGCCAGGGCTGCCGCGCCGGTGCAGCTGCCATAGGATGAAGGCCATGCCGGGGACGGCCAGGGCGTCTCCGGCGCGTACGATCCAGCCTGCATGGTGGCCGAAGATCGCCATCCAGCCGAACGCCAAAGCGCCTACCGCGCCGGCGACGTACTCGATCAGGTTCCGGCGGTGGACCTGCCGCTCGAAGCGGCCGGCGGCGGCGGCCAATTCCATCGTCGACATCTGGATCTGCTCCACGGGTTGCGAACGCCAGGCGTCCTTCAGGGGATCGTTGGGGGAGGGGGCGTCGGTCATTCGGAGCCTCCCTGGTGGAAACGGCGGGCCAGCAGGGCCTTCAATCGGTGGATCTTCACGGCGACCGCGCCGGGCGAGAGGCCGGTGACCTCGGCGATCTCGGCGGCCGGAAGGTCTTCGAGGTAGAGCATCATTACCTGCCGGTCGGGGGGCTTCAGGGCCTGGATCAGGGCGGTGAGGCGATCCAGCACCTGGCGCTGGCCGGCGTCGGTCTCCGGATCGTCGGTCCCTGGCGCCTCGCTCAACTCTTCCAGGCTGGCCAGGCGTTCCGGGCGCGACCGCTTGCGGCGAAGCGCGTGCGAGGCGGCGACATTGTGGGCCACCCGCCAGGTCCAGGTCCCCACCGAGCAGCGCCCGTCGAAGCCCCGGAAGCTGCGCCAGAGCGCGATGTGGATGTCCTGGACCAGGTCGCGCCGCTCGTCCGCATCGAACTCATAGGCGCGCGCCAGGCGCTCGATCGCCGGCCCGTACTGGGCGACGGCGTCGTCGTAGCGCTTCTCTGGATCGTCTGCCTGGCCCAATCCGCCCGCCCATCGTCGAACTCCACGACATTAGACGCGGAGCGGCCGGAGTTCTTACGTTCGGCGGGGCAGGGGCGGGCTCAAACCGCCTTGATGGGGCTGGTCAGCTCGCCGATGCGATCGATCTTGGCCACCACTATGTCGCCGTCCTTCAGCCCCTGGGGCGGGGTCATGGCGTAGCCGACGCCCGAGGGGGTGCCGGTGGCGATGACGTCGCCGGGCTCCAGCGTCATGCCGGCCGACAGCGAGGCGATGATCGCCGGGATG
>CAZTMF010000821.1:0-1311 GCA_964614675.1 uncultured Caulobacteraceae bacterium
CCAGGAACTGCAGGCCGCGGTTGGTGTACTTCTTGGCGATGGAGATCACGAGGCGAAGGTTGGCCTCGACCATTTCCTTCTTGGCCTGACGGGCCTCGCGCTCACCCTTCTGGACGGTCTGGACGATGCGGCGATAGTCGTCGATCGGGACCCCGGTCTCCTGGGCCAGGGCCGCAACTTCCTGGCGGATGTCGCCGATCTGGTGGGCGTCGTTCTCGACGAACTTGGTCCAGCGCACGCCGCCGGCCTTCATGCGGTCCGACCACTGCGGGTCGAGCTCGGCTCCGAGGTAGGCCCTGAGGAACTCCGAACGCGAGATGCCGTAGGAGTCGGCCAGACGCAGCAGCCGGCCTTCCAGACCGACCAGGCGGCGGTTGATCGCGTAGAGCTGATCGACCAGGGCCTCGATGCGGTTGTTGTTCAGCTTCAGCGTCTTCAGATGCAGGATGATGGCGCCGGAGCGGGCGTTGTAGTCGTTGCGGTCCTTGTCGGTCAGGTCCTGGCCGGACAGCCGGTGCTGAACCAGCTTCTCCTGCAGGCGGCGGAACGCCTCGAACTCGGCGGCGATGGCGTCGAGCGTCGCCATGACGCCCTCGCGCAGCTCGGCCTCCATGGCCGAGACGGACGGACCGGCGCCGTCGTCGAAATCGTCTTCGTTCTCGCCCTCGCCCTCGGCGTCGCCTTCGGCGGGCGTCGCTTCTCCGCCTTCACCGTCCGCGGCCGCGGCGGGCGCGGCGTCACCGGAGGGAGCCACGGCGGCCATGGGCGGCGCGGTTCCATCGCCGGCGGGGGCCGGGATCACACCGTCGGGGCCGGGCACGCCGGCGCCATAGGTCTGCTCGAGGTCGATCACTTCGCGCAGCAGGATGCGGCCCGAGGCCAGCTCCTCGCGCCAGACCATGATGGCCTCGAAGGTCAGGGCGCTTTCGCACAGGCCCCGGATCATGGTGTCGCGGCCGGCCTCGATGCGCTTGGCGATGGCGATCTCGCCCTCGCGGGAAAGCAATTCCACCGAGCCCATCTCGCGCAGGTACATGCGCACGGGATCGTCGGTGCGGTCGTAGGAGGCCTCCTTGGTGGTCTCGACCACCTGGCTCTCCTCGCGGACGGCGACTTCGCCGGCCTCGCCCTCTTCGGCCTGCTCCTCGTTCTCGACGACATTGACCCCCATCTCATTGAGCATGGCGAGGGTGTCTTCGATCTGCTCGGAGGTGACCTCCTCGGACGGCAGAACCTTGTTCAGCTCGTCCATGGTCACGTAGCCGCGGGCCTTGGCCTGCTTGATGAACTTCTTGACCCCGGCGTCGGTCA
>CAZTMF010000822.1:0-1306 GCA_964614675.1 uncultured Caulobacteraceae bacterium
GGGGCGCGGCCACCATGAAGATGATCAGCAGCACCAGCATGACGTCCACGAAGGGAGTCACGTTGATCTCGCTGTTCGCCTCTACATGGAACCGCGAATCCCCCGACGGCCCAGCGAGCTTCGCTGCCATCTAGATCATGCTCCCCGGTCGAGCTGGCGCGAGATGGCGTTCAGCAGCTCGGCGACAAACCCTTCCGACCGGGTGCCGTAGGCGGAAATCCGGGTCTGGAAGTAGTTGTAGAAGATCACCGAGGGGATGGCGGCGAAAAGGCCGAGGCCGGTGGCCAGCAGCGCTTCGGCGATACCCGGAGCCACGACGGCCAGGTTGGTGGTGTTGGTGTTCGCGATGCCGATGAACGACACCATGATCCCGAACACCGTACCGAACAGACCGATGAACGGACCGGACGAACCCAGCGAGGCCAGGAACTGCATGCCGCTCGACAGGCGCTTGGCCAGCGAGGCCTGAACCGCGCCGACCGCGGTCTGGGCGCGGACGATGGTGGAGTCGCGGTGGGCGCCGGCGACCTGCAGACCGGCCTGACGGGACAGCTCCACTTCCTGGGCGGCCGCGGCGGCCATGTCGGCCATCGGGTTGCCTTCGAATTCCTCGGAGGTGGCGATGCGGCCCATGTCCGCGATCGAACGGGCGCCGCGGAAGGCTTCGAGGAAGCGGTCCGTGGTGCGGTTCAGCGATCCGAACTCGAAGATCTTGGTGATCAGCAGGGTCCAGGACAGGATCGAGGCAAGGGCCAGACCGATCATCACCGCCTTCGCCACCGGGGTGGCGTCGAAGAACATGGTGACGGGGGTCAGCTTGCCCGCGTGCTTGATGGTGACCGGCGCTTCCGAACCGGAAGAGGAAGCCGGAGCGGCCGAAGCCGCGGTGTCAGCGGCAGCGCTGGAAGCAGCGGCAGGCGCGCTGGACGCGTCGGCGGTCTGGGCCATCGCTGGCGCGCTCGCCATCAGCGCCAGGGCGCCGATAAGGGCGATGAAGGGGGTCTTTCTGGGGGTATCGAACATCTGTCGCCAGTTCCTGATTGGTGTAGCACGTTTGGGCCGAGGGGCTCCGCCGGCAGGCGTCTTCCCCAGTTACAAGTTAATCCGGCGTCGACTGAAAGGGCTCAATCAGACGCCGAACGGCTGTCCCTGCACCCGACCCGTCGCGCCCTGCCATGGCCTGTGTCCGGCCGTGGAGAGCGCTTCGTAGGCGCGTCCGCGATTGAGCCCGCCGAAACAGGATCAACCCTTTCCGCCATAGAGACGTGCGGCAAGCGTCTTTGGCAACCCCACAAGGCATCGTCAA
>CAZTMF010000823.1:0-1301 GCA_964614675.1 uncultured Caulobacteraceae bacterium
AGGGTCCCGCCCAGCTTGAACAGCCAGACCGATCCGCCCGCCGCGGTGGCGATGTATTCCTGGCCGCCGCGCTCGAACGCGATCGGCGGGCTGCCGGACGCCGCGCCCAGTTCGAAGCTCCAGAGCAGGGCGCCGGTCTTGGCGTCATAGGCCTGGAGCTGGCCGTTCGAGAGGTTCTGGAAGAGGAGGCCGCCGCCGGTCGCCATGGCCCCGTTCGGCCGGGCGTCGGTGAAGTGCTTCTGCCAGGCCACCTTGCCCGTCTTGCTGTCGATAGCGCCCAGCACCGAGTAGCCCAGCTTGCCGAGGCCCGGCACCCGGTTCGAGAAGCCGAGGCTGTAGAAATCCGGGTCCTTGGACCTGCGGAACCACTGCAGGTTCGCGCCGCCGGTCGCATAGAAGAAGCCGGTCTGGGGGCTGTAGGCCATGGGCGTGGAGCGCATGCCGTAGGCAGGCGCCAGCAGGTTCTGCTTGTCGACCGAAGCGGCCGTGAAGAAGCAGCCCAGATCGAAGCCCGCGGGCAGGGTCTGGGTCTTCCAGTAGTCGCAGTCGGGCAGCACGGATTCGCCGCCGACGGGGTAGGGCTGGGTGGCGGCCGTCTTCTGGTAGGCGTCCTGCGGAACCGGGCGCTCCTCGACGGCGCCCAGCGGCTTGCCGGTCAGCCGGTCGACCATGAACAGATGCCCGTCGGTGCGCATCGCGCCCACGGCCTTGCGGCCCTTGGCGTCGAACAGGATCGGCGCCTCGGCGATGTCGGCTTCCCAGATGTCGTGATGGACCATCTGGTAATACCACTTCATCTGACCGGTCTTGGCGTCCAGGGCGACGATGGAGTCGGTGAAGAGGTTGTCGCCCGGCCGGTATTCGCCGCCGTACTGGGGCACCGCGTTGCCGGTGACATAGATGTCCGCGCCCATCTTGGGATCGTAGACGCCGTCGAGCCAGACGGCGCCGCCGCCGTGCAGCCAGGCGTTGTTGCCCTTGGGCCAGGTCTCCGAGCCCGGCTGCCCGGGCGAGGGCGTCGAGTAGAAGCGCCAGGCCTCCTTGCCGGTCTTGGCGTCGAAGGCGACGATCTGGCCGCGGTAGCCGTAGTCGGCGTTGGTGCCGATCGACACCACCCCGTCGGAATAGAGCGGCGCGCCGGACGCCTGCCCCGTGGGCTCGCCGGAGCTCGGGGCCAGGGCCGACTTCCAGAGCACGGCGCCGGTCTTTTCGTCCATTGCGACGAGGCTGGGCTCGTTCCCGCCGACGCCGATGAAGACCATGCCGCCGCCCACCGCCAGGCCGCCGCGCGAGGGGCTGGC
>CAZTMF010000824.1:0-1296 GCA_964614675.1 uncultured Caulobacteraceae bacterium
GGTGCTTCTGGCCATCCTCGCCGACGTACTCGGCGTCGAGCCGGTCGGGCAGGACGTAGTCCAGCTGGATCGTTCCGCAGGTCCAGGACCGGCCGATCGCGTCCTTGAGATCGAAATCGAGCTTGGGGGCGTAGAAGGCCCCGTCGCCCTCGGCGATCTCGGGCTCCACGCCCGCCTGCCGAGCGGCCGCCAGCATCTGGGCCTCGGCCTTGTCCCAGAATTCGTCGCTGCCCGCACGCACCTCGGGACGGGTGGCGAGGGCGATCCGTTCCCGCTCGAGGTCGAAATCGGCATGGATGGACGTCGCCAGCTCGATGAACCGCGCCGTTTCCGCTTCGATCTGGTCTTCCCGGCAGAAGATGTGGGCGTCGTCCTGGGTGAAGGCGCGCACACGCATCAGGCCGTGCAGCGAGCCCGACGGCTCGTAGCGGTGGCAGGCGCCGAACTCGGCCATGCGCAGCGGCAGGTCCCGGTAGGATTTCTGGCCGAACTTGAAGATCTGCACGTGCCCCGGGCAGTTCATCGGCTTCAAGGCCAGCTCCTCGCCCTCGTCCGTCTCGCATACGAACATGTTGGGCCGGTATTTCTCCCAGTGTCCGGACTGTTCCCAGAACACCCGATCCAGGACTTGGGGCGTGCGCACCTCGATGTAGCCGGCGTCGTCGAGCCGGCGGCGCATGTAGCTCTCGATGATGCGCCACAGCGTCAGGCCCTTGTCGTGCCAGAACACCATGCCCTTGCCCTCTTCCTGCATGTGGAAGAGGTCCATCTGCCGCCCCAGACGGCGATGGTCGCGCTTCTCGGCTTCCTCGATGCGCTTGAGGTAGGCGTCGAGCTCCTCCTGCGAGGCCCAGGCCGTGCCGTAGATGCGTTGGAGCTGGGCGTTGCGCTGGTCGCCGCGCCAATAGGCGCCGGCCAGCTTGGTCAGCTTGAACGCCTTGCCCACGTGCTTCGTGGACGGCAGGTGCGGCCCACGGCAGAGGTCCTTCCAGGCGCCCTGGTGATAGACCGTGATCGTCTCGCCGGGCGGCAGGCCCTGGATGATCTCGGCCTTGTACTTTTCGCCCATGGACTCGAAGTCCTTGATGGCGGCGTCGCGCTGGACCTCCTCGCGGCGGATGGCCTCGTCGCGGTCGACGATCTCGCGCATGCGCTGCTCGATCCTCGGGAGGTCGTCCAGGCTGAACGGCTCGTTCCGGGCGAAGTCGTAATAGAAGCCGTCCTCGACATTCGGCCCGATCGTCACCTGGGTGCCGGGGAACAGCTCCTGCACCGCCTCGGCCAGCACGTGGGCGG
>CAZTMF010000825.1:0-1294 GCA_964614675.1 uncultured Caulobacteraceae bacterium
CCGATCAGACCCATGCCATAGAGCTGGCCCGCCCGCTCCTCGAAGCGGCGGATCAGCAGCATCTGCCGGTAGAACTCGAGCAACTGGTCCTTGTCGACGGCGTCGGCCGCCCCATTGGACTTGCGTCTCGTCTTGGCGTCCTCGGACTTGGCGTCCTTGGTGCGCGTCGTCGCCATAAGCGTCTCCTCAGCCGCGGCGGCCGCGGTCCGGATTCCTTGGGTGTCCGCTGCGGCGTCAGCCGGCGCGCGCGGACGGGGTGCGGATCACATAATCCCGAGGATCGGACAAGCCTAGCAGAGAACGCGCACGCTCCTCCAAGAGGTCCCTCGACAATGAGCTGTCGCGCAGCAATCGGGCGCGGACCTCGAGCTCCGCCCGCTCGGCTTGCAGCTTCTTCAGCTCCGCGCTCCGGGCGGCCAGGGTCTCGTTGCGGTTGGTCCAGGTCAAAAGCCCGCGGTCGCCGGTCAGCGCCTGCCAGCCGAAATAGAAGATCAGCGCGGCCATGATGGCGATGGGGATATGGGGGCGAAGGCGACTGAACACGTCCGGCTCCGGGTGGGCGACTCGGCCACTATGAGTCGCTGTGGTTAATGGAGCCTAGTGACGGGAGCCGGCGACATGACCGACTATGACGACTACCCGGCCATCCTCTCGGTCATCGAGACCGGGATCGACGTGGCGCGGCGCAATCCGAAGCCGGATGCGCCCGTTGCGGCCGACGAGTATGTCGCATGGTGCATCCTGCAGGAGCTTCGCCGCGCGGGATGGAACATCGTCCCAAGCTCGAGCTGAAGCACCGCCATTCCGGAGCCCGGCTTGACCTTGGCCCACGCGATCCGCTACCCGAATGGCATGTCCAGCCGCTCGCACATCCAGGGCAGATATTACCGCTCGCACACCTAGCGAGCGGGCGACCTTGCACGTCGACCGCAACCGGTCGGCGGCTCTCCCACAACCAGGATCAGTCTCCGGCCACAGCCAGGAGACTTCCCCATGCCTCTCGACATCGCTTCGGACCCTGACGGGCCCGTGCTAAACGCCGCCGCCATGTCCGCCCCTCCCCTCAAGTCCGACTTCCTGCGTGTGCTCACCGAGCGCGGCTACGTCCACCAGTGCACCGACCTCGAGGCCCTGGACACGGCCGCGGCGGCCGGTCCGATCACCGCCTACATCGGCTTCGACGCCACGGCCGACAGCCTGCACGTCGGCAATCTGGTCTCGATCATGCTGCTGCGCCGGCTGCAGCAGACCGGCCACCGGCCGATCGTGGTCATGGGCGGCGGCACCACCAAGG
>CAZTMF010000826.1:0-1293 GCA_964614675.1 uncultured Caulobacteraceae bacterium
TGGAGCTTGTGCTCGGCCGAGCGATCGCCGCCGTTCGAGTCGGGGTGGCAGCGCTTGATCAGCTCGGTGTAGCGGGCGCGGATCTCCGGCGCGGTGGCCTGATCGCCGAGGTCGAGATCGGCCAGGGCGTTCCGTTCCAGCTTGCCCAGTTTGCGGCCGGTCTCGGCCTCCGCCTCGGCCCGGCGGCGTGAGGCCTTGAGGACCCCGAAGGGATCGGCGAAGGCGCGGCCGTTCCCCGCGGCGAACGCGGCCGCTTCACGTGAGTAGCGCGAGGCCTTGAACTGCCAGGTGGGCCGATCGCCGGTGGAGGCGCGCTCGCGCTCCCTTTCGATCTGTCCCTCGTTCATGCCCGCGAAGAAGTCCCAGCCGCGGTTGTATTCGGCCGCGTGCGGCTGGCAGAACCAGTAGTGCTCGTTCATCCGCTCGCGCGACTTGGGCGCCTTGGCGGATGCGGTCTGCAGGCAGCCCGGGTGTTCGCAGCGGCGCTCGCCCGGCTTGAGGGCGTGCACGTCCTCCTCGTCCTCGCGCGGGGGCCGCACGCGGATGTCCACGAACTTGGGTTTGTATTGAAACGCGCGGCTCATGATCCGAAGTATGTGGACCCACACATCTCATTCAAGAATTGACAGGCAGGAAATATGGGCCGCGTGGCCGACAGGTTGCAAAACGCGCTGCGGGCGGGCTTCGCGCCCGAACGGCTCGAGATCGTCGACGACAGTTCGCGCCACGCCGGGCATGCCGGCGCCCACCCAGGGGGCGAGAGCCATTTCACCGTCACCATCGTCTCGCCGGCGTTCGAGGGCCTCTCGCGGCTGGAGCGCCAGCGGCGCGTCTATGCCGCACTTTCCGAGGAACTGGCCGGGCCGGTGCACGCCCTGTCGGTCAAGGCCCTGACGCCCGGCGAAGCCTGAGCGTGGCCTGACTGCCCTTTTGACGCCGGGTTCCAACGCTTAAGGTCCGCGCCGTGAACGCCGTGTCCCAATACCTGCTGCATCCGCAGATCATCGTCCTGGCCCTGCTGGTGCTCTCCGCCGTGGCCGTGCATCTGCGCGGGCGCGTGCGGCTGAAGTTCGCGCGCCAGCTCACTGACCATTCGACCTTCGTCGCGCCCTATAACGCCTTCGCCTACCTGACTTCCAAGGCGCCGAACCGGCCGTACCAGGACGCCGCCCAGTTCCCGGAGCTGGCCCGCCTCACCGACAACTGGCGGACCATCCGCGACGAGGGCCTCAGGCTGATGGACGAGGGCATGGTGCGCGAGGCCACCGCCCACAACGACATCGGCTTCCACAC
>CAZTMF010000827.1:0-1291 GCA_964614675.1 uncultured Caulobacteraceae bacterium
TACCTGACCCGTCCGACCCTGTTCGACTATGTCGCGACCACCGAGGAACTCGACGCCAGCGCGGCTGCGCTGTTCGAGGTGATCGAGGCCGGCGCCGTGAAGATCGAGATTGGCCGGGAATACGCCCTCAAGGACGTCCGCAAGGCGCACGAGGACCTGCAGGCAGGAGAGACCGTTGGGTCGCAGGTGTTGATCCCGTAGATCAACATTGATCAACTAATCCGCGTCGGCGACCCTGTATCCGGGCCGGGCGGCCACCCGCTCCACATAGTCCCGCGTCCTCGGCGCGAACATTCCGTCCAATTCACGGAACCGGGCATGGCCGAGAGCATAACCCACCGAGATGTCGGCGATGGTCAGGCGCTCGCCCGTCAGCCAGGGCCGTCCGTCCGCGAGCCGGCTTTCCAGCGCCCCGAGCCGTGAGCGCAGGACGCCCTCGCAGGCCTGAGCCGCGAAGCCGGTCCTTTCCGCCTCGGGCGCCAGCCGACGCAGTCGCGCCAGCATGGCCGCGTGGACCATCAGGGACGCCTCGCCGAAATGAAGCCATCTCAGATGCTCGGCATAGGCGGCCGGATCCGGATTGGGACCCACCGTCAGTCCAAGCGCCAGCGCCGTCTGGATCCGCCGACCCGTGAGGTACTGCAGGATGGCGACGGATTCACCCATGACCACGTCGCCGTCGACGATGGTCGGAACCGCCAGCACGCCCGTTCGCGCCTTGAAGTCGTCGGGAATGGGGAAGGGGACCCGCTCGACCTCATAGGGCTCGCCGAGCTCCTCCATCAGCCAGATCACCCGCACAGAGCGGAAGTGCGGCACATGGTAGATCTTGATCATGGGAGGTCCTAGCGCGTGCGCTCTATGGCTCGACGTCTTCGTCGTCCGCTTTCCCAGAACGGCCATGCCTCAGCGCCTTGGCGAAGGCGAGCCTGATCTGGACATCAAGCCAGCCGGCCCGATCCTCCTCCGCCGTGGTCATCGCCACCGTCACGATCTTATCGACCGTGGCCTCGACCCATTCGCGATAGGTCCAGTATCCGTCGTCTCTCATGGCGAATACCAAAAGGGCCGCCCTTGAGAGCGGCCCTTCGGTCTAGGTGTTCATCGACTGGAAGAAGTCGGCGTTGTTCTTGGTCTGCCGGAGCTTGTCGAGCAGGAACTCGATGGCGTCCTGCGAGCCCATCGGGCTCAGGATCCGCCGCAGCACATAGATCTTCTGCAACTGGTCCTTCGGGGTGATCAGCTCTTCCTTGCGGGTGCCGGACTTCAGGATGTCGATGGCCGGGAAGAT
>CAZTMF010000828.1:0-1282 GCA_964614675.1 uncultured Caulobacteraceae bacterium
GAGCCGTCCGGGTAGGTCGCGAGAACCGTCCAGCAATGGGCGGTCCAGAGGAATGACCGCCGCGTCCGCCAGAGGCTCGCGTCTTTGGGGGGCGGCACAGAACCCGGCTTACAGGCCGTCTGGTCCCATCCGCTTCAACTCTTCCACAGACCTGTTGCGCCGCATCATAGCACTTCGCACAAGCGAGTTCTCTGTATGTTCTGTGGATAACCTTGACCACCCAAGCAATGTTGTCGCACAGCGGACATTCCGGGCTCCAAATGGCATTTGGTGTCATTGCCTCCCAATTCATCCCATGTTAACCCAAACCTACGCGTCGGGGCCGGGACGCGACCCTGGGGCTGGCGGCTGGCATAGGACGTGGGGGCGGAGCGGGTGTTTCTCTCGACGTTCGAGAAACAGCTGGACGGAAAGCGGCGCATCGTGGCGCCGCAGGAATTCCGCGCCGCCGTCGCGCCCTTCGACGGCGTGTTCTGCTTTCCCTCCATCGAGGCGGACTGCATCGAGGCTGGCGGCCCGAAGCTGTTCGATCAGTACAAGGCCCTGATCGAGGAACTGCCCTTCGGCGACCCCCTCCGTACGGCTCTCGAGACCTCGATCCTCGGCGGCGTCTGTCGCCTGTCCTTCGACACCGCCGGCCGCATCACTCTGCCCGATACGCTCTGCCAGGACTTCGCCCTGACCGACTGGGTCTCCGTCGTGGGCCTGGGCGACCGATTTCAGATCTGGGATCGCGAGGCTTTCCGGGCTCACCGCTCGGCCCAGCGCACCGCCGCCCGCGAGGGCCTGGCCGCCCTGCGCAACCAGCAACGCGCAAGCCGCCCGGGATCGGCCGGATGACGGCTGCGCCCCATGTCCCGGTGCTGTTGGCGGAGGTGCTGGAGGCGCTGGCGCCCGCTCCGGGCAGGATGGTCATCGACGGCACCTTCGGCGCAGGCGGCTACAGCCGCGGTCTTCTCGAAGCCGGCGCGGACGTCCTGGCGCTCGACCGTGATCCTTCGGCCGCCCGTTTCGCCGACCCCCTCTCGGCGGAATTCGCAGGGCGCTTCCAATTCGCCGTCAGCCGCTTCTCGGAGATGGAGGCGCGTCTGGAGGAGGCGGGCCACGACCGGTGCGACGGCGTCGCCCTGGACCTTGGCGTGTCCTCGATGCAGGTCGACCAGCCCGAGCGCGGCTTCTCCTTCATGAATGACGGTCCGCTCGACATGCGCATGGGCGCCGACGGGCCGAGCGCGGCGGACCTGGTCAACACCGCCGAAAAGGACGAGCTCTCGCGGATCTT
>CAZTMF010000829.1:0-1281 GCA_964614675.1 uncultured Caulobacteraceae bacterium
ACCACCTCCCGGGGGGCGAAGGCCTCTTCCAGTCCCCCCTCGTCCCCTGTCGCTAAGAAGTTCGCCAGGATCTGGATCGGGGCCAGCATCTGTTCGGTCGGCGCCATGCGACGACGGTAGCCCAGGTGAAACGGAACGGGAACATGCTATAGGCTGGCGCTTCCCCTTTGACGGAGGATCTGCGCTTGGCGACGAGGGCCGCCGCGAACAAGACGATGGCGGCCGAGGTCCCGGCTCCGGCCGGCGCGCGCGAGCTTCAGGCCCTGCCGCCGCGCTTCGCCTCGTGGTTCGAGCGGCGCGGATGGCGCCCCCGCCGGCATCAGGTCCAGATGCTGGAAAAGGCCCGCCAAGGCCGTCACAGCCTGCTGATCGCGCCCACCGGCGGGGGCAAGACCCTGGCCGGCTTCCTTCCGAGCCTGATCGAGCTCTCCGAGCGCGGCCCCGCCAACCACCCGGCCGGCCACGGCCTGCACACCCTGTACATCTCCCCGCTCAAGGCCCTGACGGTCGACGTGGCGCGCAACCTGATGGCGCCCATCGCGGAGATGGACCTCAAGGTCACGGTGGAATCCCGCACCGGCGACACCGGCGTGGCCAAGCGCCAGCGCCAGCGCAGGCGCCCACCCGACATCATGCTGACCACGCCCGAACAGCTGGCCTTGTTCTGCGCCTGGGAAGGCTCGCGCGGCTATTTCGAGGGGCTGAAGACCGTCATCATCGACGAGATCCACGCCATCCACGCGTCGAAGCGGGGCGACCTGCTGTCGCTTGGCCTGGCGCGGCTGCAGGCTTGCTCGCCCGAGCTCCGGCGCGTCGGCCTCTCGGCCACAGTCTACGATCCGGACATGCTGCGCCGGTGGCTGGCGCCTGGCGCCATGAGCGACCTGGTCATGGGCGAGCCCGGCGCTCCGCCCATCGTCGAGGTCCTGCTCTCGCACGGCGAGGTGCCTTGGGCGGGCCACACCGCCCAGCACGCCATGGCCGAGGTCTATGACGCCATCCGGGGCGCTCGTACCGCCCTGATCTTCGTCAACACCCGCTGGCAGGCCGAGTTCGCCTTCCAGGAACTTTGGCGGCTGAACGACGACAACCTGCCGATCGCCCTGCACCATGGCTCCCTCGCCGCCGAGCAGCGGCGCAAGGTCGAAGCCGCCATGGCCAGGGGCGACCTTCGGGCCGTGGTCTGCACCTCGACGCTGGACCTCGGCATCGACTGGGGCGACGTGGACCTGGTCATCCAGCTGGCCGCGCCCAAGGGCTCCTCGCGCCTGGTCCAGCGCA
>CAZTMF010000830.1:0-1278 GCA_964614675.1 uncultured Caulobacteraceae bacterium
CCAGGGGCAGCATGTCGAAAGCGTCCTTCAGCCCCCGCGGCGGCTCGGGCTGGCGCAGGAAGGCGAGCAGCTCGCCGACTTCGCGCAGCTCGGAGGCGGTGGTCCGTTCCTTGCCGCCCAGGGTCACGCCCATGGCCACGCGCTTCACTGTCCCGAACAGGTTGGCGAGGCACGGGATCGAAGACCGCTGGCCGTCGGCGCGGATGGGGTTCTCGAACAGCACGGCAGGCCCGCCGGTCGCCAGCAGCCGGGTCTGGATCTCGGTCATCTCCAGATCGGTGGAGACGGGCTCCGACACCCGCAGCAACTCGCCGGCGGCCTCGAGCCTGGTCAGGAACTCGCGAAGTGATCTGTAGGCCATGCGCCCTCGCCGAAAGCCGGCGGAAGCTAGGGCGCAGTCTTCTCCCTGTCACCCTGCGCGTCGAAGGCCTTGAGGAACTTCTTAGGCGCGCACTGGCGCCAGCGGCGTTCGAGGAAGCTGCGGACCGTGCCGGGTTCGACCGTGTCGAGGCGCGCCAGCACCGAGGGGTAGTCCTTGTAGTGGGGCGTGATGTGGAAGATGCCGGGCTCGGCCTCCATCAGCATCTCGCGCTCGTCGAAATCGACGCCGACCAGGACGATGGAGTTGTCCTCCTTGCGCACGCGGGCGAGGAACTTGCCGAAGGCCTTGAACGCCGGCTTGCCATAGGCGATCGCCTCCTCGACCTGCGGCAGCGACAGCGCGATCTCGCGGACATCCTCCTCGGTCACGGTGTCGCCCTCCTCTGCGAATTGGGCCGGCCCGCCCATATCTGCTATGGCCCGGCCGAACTTAGAATCGCATCCCGTGACCGTCACCCTCGACCTTTCCCGCCCGCGCGCCGACGTTCCGGCCGCGGAAGCCAAGATCAACCTCGCGGGCCTGTCGCGCGACGCGCTGAAGGCTGTGCTGGCCGAGTCCGGCGTCGTCGCGCCCGAGAAGGCGAAGATGCGCGCCAGCCAGCTCTGGCGCTGGATCCATCAATATGGCGCGACCTCGTTCGAGCCGATGAGCGACATCTCCAAGGAGACCCGCGCGGCTCTCGAGGAGAAGTTCGTCGTCGCCCGCCCCGAGGTGGTCGAGCGTCAGGTCTCCTCGGACGGCACCCGCAAATGGCTGATCCGCTTCGCGCCGGGGATCGAGGCCGAGACGGTGTTCATCCCCCAGGTCGCCCAGTCGCGCGGCCAGGGGGCGCTCTGCATCTCCAGCCAGGTCGGCTGCACCCTGAACTGCACCTTCTGCCACACCGGCACCCAGCC
>CAZTMF010000831.1:0-1277 GCA_964614675.1 uncultured Caulobacteraceae bacterium
CGACCAAGACGGTCGGCGAAAAAGCCTACGCCGTCGCCCTCGACGCCTTCGGAGAGGCGGGCGTCGTCGATCTGGTCGCCCTCGGCGGCTACTACGGCCTCTTGGCCTTGGTCATGAACGCGGCGGGGACGCCGGCGCCGGACGCGGAGATCCCGCTAACCGCCTAGCGCGCCCAGGGCTCCGTCACGGCGATGGCCGAGTCGATCAGCCCGATGGGCCACATGACGGCGCCGGCCAAAAGCAGGCCACGGTTGGCCTTGGCGAACGACTGGTTGGATCCGGCCATGGCGTGAAGGTTCGCCGAGCGCATCGGCGGTATCAGCCAGCTGATGGCGTTCGCGCCGAGCATCGCCGCGGGGAGAACGAACAATCCCGCACCCACGACGGCGAAGGCCGCATCGGCTCCCTCGACCTGACGCCCTGGACGGGTAATCGCGTGAACAGCCGAGAAAGCCCGAAAGGCGCCTGTTCCCAAGCCGAAGAGCAGCGCCCACCAGAACGCCCTCTCCGTCAGGGACACCCATCCCGGGAGCCGCGCCTTGTAGATCTGAACTTCGGCGAAATCGTCGGTCCGGCGCCGCAGGCGCATGAAGATCATGAGCCCGAGCATCAAGACGCCGAGCATCCCGAACGTCCAGATCGCCTCGACGCCGGACATCCCGTCCTCCGCCTTGCGCCAGAGAGACTTAGACCCGCAGTTCCTCGGCCTTGACCTTGGGCTGGGTCGCGAGCGAGGCCAGCCAGCAGACCAGGAAGGCCAGGGGGGCGGAGACCAGGGCCGGATAGTCGGCCGGGAAGATCGGCGCCGGATGGTGCAGCACCCGCACCCAGACCCCCGGGCTCAGGATGATCAGGCCGACCGAGCTGGCGAGGCCCACCAGGCCTCCGAGCATCGCCCCCGCCGAGGTCAGCTTGCGCCAATAGAGCGACAGGATGATCACGGGGAAGTTGGTCGAAGCCGCCACCGTCATGGCCAGGGCGACCAGATAGGCGACGTTCTCCTTCTGGAAGACGATGGCCAGCAGCACCGCCACCACCGCGGCGGCCACCGCCGCGATGCGGAACAGCCAGAGCTCGCTCGCTTCGCCCCGCTGGGTGTCGCCCTCGCCGGAGTGGAACACGTCGTGAGACGTCGCCGAGGCGATGGCGATGGTCAGGCCGGCCACCACCGCCAGGATGGTGGCGAAGGCCACGGCCGAGAAGGCGCCCATCAGCACCTCGCCGCCGACCGCGTGGGCCAGGTGGATCACCACCATGTTCGGGCCGCCCTTCACCGC
>CAZTMF010000832.1:0-1277 GCA_964614675.1 uncultured Caulobacteraceae bacterium
CGACGTCGCCGATGTCGTTCTCGATGACGGTCGCGGCGAAGCCCGGCCAGCGGCGAGAGGGCTCGCGTTCGCGCTCCGCCCGGCGGCGGAGATCGACGATCACGGCAAGGCCCAGTCCGGCCATGGCCTCGAGGTCCGTGTCGGTCGCGCGGTGATGGTTGCCCGAGCGGTAGAGCCGCTCCGCCTGCAGGCCACGTCCGCAGGCCGTGGCGTAGCCGCCGTAGTCGCGGAAGTTCGGGACGCCTTCGAGTTCGAGAATGCGATTCATGGGTCGGATGTAGCGAAGCCGGGCCTCGCCCGCTATCGCCCCGGCGCGACAGTTCAGCCGAGCAGCCTCGCCCGCAATGCCGCGCGCTCGGAGGTTCCGAGGACCAGCGCCCGTTCGAGATAGGCGTCGACCGAACCGTACCGGGAGACCATCCCGTCGAAAGCGATCTCAAGGTAGTCGGCCTCCACAGCCATCGCGGCGCGGACGGTGGCCGCGTCGGGATCCGCACCCGATATCCGCTCAAGACTGGCCCTGACCCCGGGAGCCCGGAGCCGAAACATCGCCTCGTCGTTCGACCGCACGAAGTCTGCGACGATGTGGTCCCAACCGACCCCCGCCACGTATTGCACCAGCGCGACCAGCACGCCGGTGCGGTCCTTGCCGGCGGAGCAATGGATCAGCATCGGCCGGTCCGTGTCGGCCAGGGCGGCCAGACACCGCGCAAACAGATCGAACCGCCCAGGCTCGGTGGCCATTTGGCTGTACCAGGCGCGTTTCCACTTCCGCAGGAGCTCGACGGTCGGAATCTGGTCCTTCAGCCGCTCAACCCAACTCGGGAAAGTCTCCTCCCAGCCGTTGTCGATCACCTCGGCCGAAAACCCCGGCCAGCGCCGGCAGACCTCCACTTTGCGTTCGGAAGGATGCCGCAAATCCACGATCACCCCGAGGTTCAGCTCGGCCAGCGCCGCAAGGTCCTCGTCCGTCGCCATGTGCTGGGCGGCGGACCGGTAAAGCCGGCCGCGTTTCATCCGCTTGCCCGAAGCCGTCTGGAAGCCGCCGAAGTCGCGGAAATTCTCGATGCTGGGCAGCATGGGTTGGGCCGTCACAGGATCGGTCGCTCCAGGAACCGCTTCAGCCAGGCCCCGACGCGATGGTTGTCGTTGGGCCGGCGCAGGCTGGCGATCGCTTCGTCGGCCAGATCGTTCGATATCCGCGCCTCGCGCCGGCCCTCGATTAGGGCTTCGGCGTAGGCGGGCTCGAACTCGGGGTGCAGCTGGATCGAGACGGC
>CAZTMF010000833.1:0-1277 GCA_964614675.1 uncultured Caulobacteraceae bacterium
CCTCGGCCTGGTCCTTGGTCAGGCGGTCGGCGAAGGGCTCCATGCCCTGGTCCTTGAGCTTGCCGCCCAGCACGATGTCGAGGAAGGCGGCGTGCGTCTCGGGGGTCAGATGGCGCAGGTCCTTCACCCCGCCGATGGCGTTCTGGCCATGGCAGGTCGAGCAGTTGCGGGCATAGAGGCCGGCGCCTTCCACCACCTTGGCCCTGGGGGGCTCCTCGGCCGGCGGCGGCGGGATCTCGGTGGCCGGCGCAGCGGGCGGCAGGGTCACGCCCTTGGCGTCGAGGGCGAAGACCATCAGCCGGGCCGGCGCGAAGGTGAAGCGCACCCCACCCTCGTCGAGCCCCTGGACGATGGCGCTGTTCCAGCCGGCGTTGACGGCGATGTACTGCTTGCCCTTGACCATGAAGGTCGCCGCGCCACCTGCCGGCACGGTGCCGACCGGCATCTCCCAAAGCTTTGCGCCGGTGTCGGCGCGGTAGATCGCCAGGGTCTTCTTGATCGTGCCCTGGACCAGCAGGTTGCCGGCGGTGACCATGGTCCCGCTGGAGCCGGCGTGCGGATAGGGCACGCGGAAGGCTTCCTTCTGATGCACCGGATCCCACGCCAGGAGATATCCGGTCTCGCGGGCGGCGCCCTCGTCGCTGAGCTTCTTCCTGAGAGCCGGATCGGACTTGTAGTTGGCGTTCAGGGTGGAGCGGCCGAGCTCGAACTTGAAGTCCTCGTCCCTGGCCACGGACTCGACCATGTACTGTTCCTGGGCCGGGATGTAGGCGAGGCCGGTCCGGGGGCTGAAAGACATCGGATTCCAGTTGTGCGCGCCCCCGGCGCCCGGCGTCAGAAGGTGCGGCGTCTCGGTGGGATAGGCGTCGGGATAGACCTTGGGCCGGCCGGTCTTCATATCGACGCCGTCCGCCCAGAGGCCGGGCACATAGTTCTTGCCCGAGAGAAGTTTCCCGGTGCGCCGGTCGACCACATAGAAGATGCCGTCCTTGGGCGCGTGCAACACCACGGGCGTGAGCTTCCCGTGGAGTTTCAGGTCCGCCAGGATCGGGGGATTGGTGCAGTCGTAGTCCCACTCCTCGCCCGGGATCTCCTGGTAGTGCCAGCGGTAGCGGCCAGTCCTGGCGTCGAGCGCCACCAGCGAGCAGAGGAAGAGGTTGTCGCCCTTGCCGGCGCTGCGGAACTTCAGAGGGTGCGGCGAGCCGTTGCCGGTGCCGAAGATCACCAGGTTCTGCCTGGCGTCGTAGACGATGCCGTCCCAGTTGTTGCCGCCGCCG
>CAZTMF010000834.1:0-1275 GCA_964614675.1 uncultured Caulobacteraceae bacterium
AGATCCGCCTCTATCTGGTGGACGGATCCGGCTACATCTTCCGCGCCTATCACGCTCTGCCGCCCCTGACCCGAAAGTCGGACGGCCTGCCGGTGGGCGCCGTCGCGGGCTTCTGCAACATGCTGTGGAAGTTCCTCAACGACATGAAGAACGAGGCCGATGCGCCGACCCATATGGCGGTGATCTTCGACGCCTCCGAGAAGACCTTCAGGAACGATCTCTACGACCAGTACAAGGCCCATCGCCCGCCGCCGCCCGAGGACCTGATCCCCCAGTTCGGCCTGGTGCGCGAGGCGACGCGCGCCTTCGGCGTGCCGGCCATCGAGCTTGGCGGCTACGAGGCTGACGACCTGATCGCGTCCTACGCCTGCAAGGCGACCGAGCTCGGCGGGGAGGTAGTGATCATCTCCTCCGACAAGGATCTGATGCAGCTGGTCTCGGACCAGGTGTCGATGCTCGACACCATGAAGAACCTCCGCATCGGCCGCGACCAGGTGATCGAGAAGTTCGGCGTGGGCCCCGAGAAGGTGGTCGATGTCCAGGCCCTGTGCGGCGACAGCGTCGACAACGTGCCGGGCGCGCCGGGGATCGGGATCAAGACCGCGGCCCTCCTGATCAACGAATACGGCGATCTCGACACGCTCCTGGCCCGGGCGGGCGAGATCAAGCAGGACAAGCGCCGCCAGACCCTGATCGACTTCGCCGACCAGGTGCGGCTGTCGCGCGAGCTGGTGACCCTGACCTGCGACGCGCCCCTGCCGTGCCCGCTGGACGAGCTGGCGGTGACCCAGAGCGACGGCCAGGCCCTGGCGGACTTCCTTGAGAAGATGGAGTTCCGCACCCTCGCCAAACGGGTGCAGACCCAGACGGGGGTGGAAGCCGCTCCGGCCCCGGCGGCCGAGCCGGTCGAGGCGCCGCCCGAAAGCCCGATCGATGTCAGCGTCTATCAGTGCGTGCGCGAGGTGGCCGACCTCGACCGCTGGGTCGATCGCGCCTATGCGGCAGGGATCGTCGCCTTCGACACCGAGACCGACGCCCTGTCCTCGGCCAACGCCGGGCTCTGCGGCGTATCCCTGGCGGTGGCCCCGGGCGAGGCCTGCTACGTCCCGGTCGGCCACTGCGAGACCGACGGCCTGGCGCTGGAGGCGGCGGCCGACCTCAGGCAGATCCCGCTCGAGACGGTCATCGCCCGCCTGAAGCCCATGCTCGAGGACCCGGCCGTCCTCAAGGTGGCCCAGAACGCCAAGTACGACATGGCCGTGCTGTCCCGCTACG
>CAZTMF010000835.1:0-1274 GCA_964614675.1 uncultured Caulobacteraceae bacterium
ACCACGTCGCGCCAGAGCACGCCGGTCTCCATGACGTTGGACTTCTCCGCCGAGGTCACCTTGTTCCGGCGGCCGCGGGCCAGGTCGAAGGCGGTGCGGGAGACCCGCTCGATCTCGGCCTCGGTATAGACCTGGGTGTCGACGGCCCGGCGCGAGCCGTCGGCCAGGGTCTCGATGCCGCGCGGCTCGCCGAAATAGACGCCGCTGGTCAGCTCGCGCACGATCAGGATGTCGAGCCCGGCGACGAATTCCCGCTTCAGGGAGGACGCGTCGGCCAGGGCCTCGAAGCAGAGAGCCGGACGCAGGTTGGCGAAGGTGTCCATGGCCTTGCGCAGGCGCAGCAGGCCCGCCTCGGGCCGGTCGCCCCGGGCCACGCCCGACCACCTGGGTCCGCCGACCGCGCCCATCAGCACGGCGTCCGACGCCAGGGCGGCGGCCTCGGCCTCCTCCGACAAGGGGGTTCCATGCGCGTCGTAGCTGGCGCCCCCGAAGGCGCGCTCGGACAGTTCCAGGTGGAAGTTGCCGTGCGCCGTCATCCAGGCGGAGACGCGGCGCACCTGTTCGATCACCTCGGGGCCGATGCCGTCCCCGGGCAGGAGCAGAAGCGAAGGCATGGTCTCAGGTCTCGCGGCTGGAGGAGACCTCGTGACGCATCATCCGCCGGTCGCTCATGCCGAGCGTCTCCCGGTCGGCGCGCCAGGCGAGGAAGTGGGGGGCGTTGTGATGGGCGTGCAGGGCGGCCTCGTCGCGCCACACCTCGAAGATGTGCATCAGGCCCGGAACCTCGAGGTCCTCGGAATAGGTGTAGGCGATGCAGCCGTCCTCGGCCTGGCTGAGGCGGATCATCTCCTTCATCCGCGGCCGCGACTGGTCGAGCTTGGCGGGATCGAAGCGGACGGTGCCGGCCAGGATCACGCTCACGACGCCTTCTCCAGCCAGGGGGTCTGGCGAGCCCGGGCGGTCTCGTAGCTGTCGATGGCCGGCGCCTGCTGCAGGGTCTCGCCGATGGAATCCAGGCCTCCCAGCAGCTTCTCCTTGCGGCCGGGGTGGATGTCGAACTGGAAGACCTTGCCGGAGGGCGAGGTCACCGTCTGGGCCTCCAGGTCCACGGAAAAGCGGTGGTTGCCGCCCCGGGCCTCGTCCATCAGGGCATGCACCTCCTCCGCCGGCAGGCGGATCGGCAGCAGGCCGTTCTTGAAGCAGTTGTTGTAGAAGATGTCGCCGAACGAGGGGGCGATCACGCAGCGGACGCCATAGTCGAGCAGGGCCCAGGG
>CAZTMF010000836.1:0-1274 GCA_964614675.1 uncultured Caulobacteraceae bacterium
GCAGCTCGGGCCGGTCGCGCTTCTCCACCGAGGCGTAGAAGGCGTCGCAGTCCAGATGGGCGATGGTCAGGCGGGTGAGCTCGCCATGGCGCGCCAGTCGCGGCGAAGCGCAGCGCGGGCAGCGGGAGGGCTCCTGCCCGCCCGTCCAGAAACAGTCGCGGCAGAGGGCGCTCATGCCCCCTCGCCGATCGGCCACAGCCACGCCGCGCCCCTGACCCCCGAGGAATCGCCATGGACCGCCCGGCGGATCGGTGTCTCGAAGACGTCCGAGAAGACGAGCGGCTCGATGGCGGCGGGCAGGCGGTCGTAAAGCTCGTCGACGTTCGACATGCCGCCGCCCAGGACGATCACGTCCGGGTCAAGGACGTCCACGATCACCGCCAGGCCCCGCGCCAGCCGATCGACATAGCGGGCGAGGGCTTCGACGGCTGCGGCGCCGCCGGCGCGGGCGGCGTCGACGATCTTGTCGGCGGCGAGAGGCGGGCCGCCCAGGGCGCGGTGGTCACGCTCGAACGCCGGCCCGGACACATAGAGCTCCAGGCACCCGTTCAGGCCGCACCAGCAGTCCGGACCCGGCGTCTCCTCGGGCCCGGCCCAGGGCAGGGGCATGTGGCCAACCTCGCCTGTGACGCCATTGCGGCCGTCCAGGGGGCGGCCGCCCAGGGCCAGGCCGCCGCCGACGCCGGTGCCGAGGATCATGGCGAAGACCACCTGGAAGCCGGCTCCCGCGCCGTCGACCGCCTCGGAGACCGCCAGGCAGTTGGCGTCGTTGGCCAGGCGCACGGGGCGCTCCAGGGCGCGTTCCAGGTCCTCCGCGAACGGACGGCCGTTCAGGAAAGTGGAGTTGGCGTTGCGGATGAGGCCCGTGCGCGGCGAGATCGAGCCCGGTATGGCGAGGCCGACCCGCTCGGAGCGTCCAGTCTGGACCTCGGTTTCGGCCACCAGGCCCCGGACGGTCTCGATCGCCGCCTCATAGTCCCAGGGCGTGGGTTTCCTGAGGCGCGACAGCACCTTGCCGGCCTCGTCCAGGGCCGCCGCCTCGATCTTGGTGCCGCCGAAATCCACGCCGATCCGGATCATGCCGAAGGATCGGACAACGACCCCCGCGGCGCAATGACCTGAGCCCTGCGGCTAACGGCGATTTAAGGATATTGGTGTGAGTTGCGGTCAAACACGTAGTCACCGGCGAGTCGTCGGTTGAAACTGCGGTCGCACCTCGCGGGTTGATGATGGCGAAACGGGTCCTGATCGTCGAGGACAACGAGCTGAACATG
>CAZTMF010000837.1:0-1273 GCA_964614675.1 uncultured Caulobacteraceae bacterium
GACCTTGGATCCTTAGGCTCCAGCGCGCGGAGTTCCGCAAAAAGATCAAGGCCCGCGCGATCAGATCGCGAGGGCCTCCGCCCAATACCAAGCCGGCGGACCCAAAAAGCGCGGGCGCGACGGCGTCGTGTGAGGTCGTCTCGCGAACCGCGTCTACCTCGGCTTACGCCCGAGATACGGCCGGCTCAACAGAGGGGGCGCTAATACCTGCGGGGCGCCGCGGCGTCAAGCCAAACGCCTGAATCTTCCTGACCTTGCGGCCCAGCTCGGGCCGGAGGCCTAATGACCGATGTTCACCGAACCCGAGCCGAAGGCGGCCTTGCGGACGGGGCCGGTCGCCTGGGCCACGTCGACGTCTCCCGAACCGGCGATGGTGGCGTTGACGCTTTCGGCCACGCCGCCGAACCGGACGTCGCCCGAGCCGGCGATATGGGCGACCAGTTCCGAAGCGTGGCCGCCGTCGATCTTCACGTCGCCCGAGCCCGCGATCGAGGTGTGCAGGGACCCCTTCAGAGACGTGGCGCTGACGTCGCCCGAGCCGGCGATGTCGATATTGGCGGGCCCCTCGATCTGCCGGAGCATCACGTCTCCCGAGCCGGCGACATGAACCACCAGCTCGCCGGCCGATCCCCCGCGCACGTCGCCCGAGCCGGCGTCGTTGATGGAGAGCCGGCCCTTGACGTTGGCCACAGTCCAGTCGCCGCAGCCGGCGTTGGACAGCAGCACCGAGTCCGCCCGGCCGACGCTGCCGAACACCGCCTTGCTGGCGCCGAGGCGCACGTCCATGGGGGTGCGCACGACGATCTGCGGCAGGCTGTCGTAGGGGACCATGCCGACGCCGCGGACGTGGACCATGATCTTGCCGAACATGGTCGAGCAGCCGCCGACGCGGTGGCGCAGCCGCCCGTCGACGATCACATGGTCGAACTCGCTGCGCACGACCAGCGGCAGGGCGGCGCTGGTGGTCACCATCTGGACCTTCACGTCGGTGAGCGCCTCCGGGATCACGGTGACGCGTACCGCCGCGTCGCGGATCTCGACCGTCGGATCCGCCAGAGCGGCTCCGGCCGCGCCGGCGGCGATGGCGAATGCGATGACGGCGGGCGCATGTCTCATGGCGTCCTCTCCCCTGTCCCGCCGGGACGCTAGCGCCGCCGCCCCAAAGGCGCAGCTTAATTCGCGGTCATGCGCGCCTGAGGCCGCGGACGCGCGCAAAGCAAAAGGCCGCCGGGTCTTCCCGACGGCCTTCTGGTCTCGCGATGGCTTGGAAGCC
>CAZTMF010000838.1:0-1273 GCA_964614675.1 uncultured Caulobacteraceae bacterium
GGATGCAGCTCCTCGAGATGCCCGAGCGAGGCGCGGACCATCTCCTCCAGCACGCCCAGGTCCAGGTCGGCCAGCCGCTTGACGTAGATGCAGGACTTGCCGGTCGAGTACTTGCCCAGGCGCGCCATCAGCCCGGCGTGTTGCGGCGATCCGGAGTGGATGTAGAGCACCGTCGCCGGCTTCCTGGGCGAGAAGCCGACTCTCAGCAGGTCGCTCTCGCGGCCTGCGTCGGTGCGATAGCGGTACTGCCCGAAACCTATGATCGTCGGGCCCCACATCACCGGCGGATAGCCGCTGACCCGCTGCATCAACGCGCAGAGCGCGCGCGCCTCTTCGCGCCGGGCGTCCGGCGTGACGCTCGCCAGGAAGTCCTCGACGCTCACCGTCGTCGGCTTGGTCTTGTTCTCAGCCATGGCCCGCCCCTCGATCCCAACCTAGCCGCCGCGCCGCCGCTCAGGTGACTCCGCGTGCAAGACCGCAGCCTCGACCCGCCTATCCGGAATGAGCCACGCCAGGGCCACCGCGAGATAGAGCAGATAGGACACCGGAGGGCTGACCCAGGCCAGTCCGATGCCCGCCAAGTAGACGATTGGCGACAGCTTGCCCTTGAGGTCACGCCCGATGGCCTTGCGGAGGGGCGAGGCGTCGCCCTGCTGCCGGATGATCACCCTCTGCATGAGGTAAAAGGCGATTGCCGACGCCAGGAGCGCGAAGCCGTAGAGGGCGGCCGGCGCGGCCGCAAAGAGGTTGTCCCCCATCCAGGCCGTCGTAAAGGGCACGATGGAAAGCCAGAACAGCAGGTGCATGTTCGCCCAGAGGATCGACCCGTCCACCGTCTTCACCAGCTGGAAGAAGTGGTGGTGGTTGTTCCAATAGATCGCGACGTAGACGAAGCTGAGGAGGTAGCTCAGATAGCCCGGCCACAGGGCCAGCAGGTCCCGGAAGCCCGCGCCGTGAGGCGGCTTCAGCTCCAGCACCATGATGGTGATGATGACCGCGAGGACGCCGTCGGTGAAGGCGGTCAGCCGGTCGCGATCCATCCGCCCCCTCCTGCCGGCCTACATCCGGAAGATGCCGAACCGCGTCTGCGGAATCGGGGCGTTCAGCGCAGCCGACAGCGCCAGCCCCAGCACATCGCGGGTCTGGGCCGGATCGATGATCCCGTCGTCCCAGAGCCGCGCAGTGGCGTGATAGGGGTCGCCCTCGGCCTCGTAGCGGGCGCGGATCGGGGCCTTGAAGGCGTCCTCCTCCTCGGCCGGCCAGGTCTCGCCCT
>CAZTMF010000839.1:0-1272 GCA_964614675.1 uncultured Caulobacteraceae bacterium
ACCTGCAGCGAGTGCTGGTCGAGCATGGCGCCCTGAATCCGGGGCCAGGGGCACATGTAAGTGCACACCTGCTCGCGCATCATCCCGGCCAGCATGTAGGTGGTGAAGGTCAGGATCGTGAACGACGTGTAGGAGCTGAGGGGCGCGGTCCCCGCCCAGAACTCGCGCCAGAGCGTCGGCGCGTCGTGGAAATAGAAGATCCACGCGCCGCCGGTGGCCGCCGCGACCAGGAACCAGACGGCGTGCTTGCCGGCCTTGCGCCAGATCTTGTCGACGCTCCAGGGCTGGCGGTCGCGGCGCATGCGCGCGTTGCGGTCGCCTTCGAACAGTCGCTCGATATGGATGTAGAGATCGGTCCAGACCGTCTGCGGGCACGCGTAACCGCACCACAGCCGCCCGAACAGGGCGTTGGACAGGAACAGCGCCAGCGCCGCAATCACCAGAAGGCCGGTGATGAAATAGACGTCCTGGGCCCACAGGTGGATCGGCCCGAACCAGAAGCGGGCATGGCTGAAGTCGACCATCACCGCCTGCTGGGCCGCCGCGCCGGGCCGATGCCAGCGAATCCAGGGCACGCCATAATAGATGGTCAGCATGACCGCCAGCAGACCCCACTTCAGGGCCCGGAAACGGCCGTGCACCAGCTTGGGGTAGATCGGCTCGCGCGGCTTGTAGAGCGGCGGCGGCCCGGTGTCCGGCGGCGCCGGCGGCCGGATTTCGACCGCGCGCTTGCGGGGCGGCGGCCGGTGCTCGAGGGTGTCCACAAGGACGGTCACCTTGCCACTCCTACTGCCCGCCGGCGTTGGCGTGGATGTAGACGGCCAGGGCCTTGATGGTCGCCGGATCGAAGCGCGCCCGCCAAGAAGGCATCACGCCGCCGTGGCCGTTCCAGATCTGGCCGTGGATCGCGGCGCGGTCGGAACCATAGAGCCAGTCGGCGTCGGTCAGGTTCGGCGCGCCGAGGGACTGGTTCCCAGTCCCGGTCGAGCCATGGCAGACCGCGCAGTTGTCGCGGAACACGGGCGCCGCGCGCTGAACCGCCGCGCGGCCGGCAGGGCGTCGTGACAGGGCCACGACATATTCGGTCAGGTCGTCGATCTGCTCGGGCTTGAGCATGCCGTCGCGGCCGAAAGCCGGCATCTGGGAGGTGCGTGCGTCCGGCTGGCCGGAACGGACGCCCACAGTGATGGTGTGCTGGATGTCCTCCAGTGAGCCGCCCCACAGCCAGACGTCGTCGCGCAGGTTTGGATATCCCTTGCCGCCCGCGCCGCC
>CAZTMF010000840.1:0-1272 GCA_964614675.1 uncultured Caulobacteraceae bacterium
TGTTCAGCCTGGGCATGGGCGGCCCCTCCCAGAACGCCGCCTTCCAGATCGTCACGCCCACCGAGCTGCGCGGCAAGATGACCGCGCTCTACCTCTTCATCTACAGCGTCGTGAGCGTGGCCATCGCACCGATGGTGACCGGCTTCATGTCCACCTATGTGGTCGGCGAGGCCAACATCCGCTGGGCCATCTTCATCCCGGCGGTGATCTTCGGACCCACCTCGTTGATCATCACCATCCTGGGCCTCAAGCCCTACGGCCGCGAGGTGGAACGCCTGAGGACGCTGGAGGCTGGGGGCTCTAAGAGCCTCGCCGAGGGCTGAAACGGCCCGGAATCTCAGGCTCGCCAGCAGACCTGCCGATTGCCATCGCGACCGCGAAACGTCCCGGTTGCTTCGATCGGTCCATCTTTCAGGGCGTCAAAACGGTTGCCAATTTCCGCTCTGATGGCTTCGTGACGTGCGCGCTCTTCAGGCAGGGCGGGATGGGTGTCAATGTCGACGCGCTTCTTGATAATGGCGGTCTGCCATCGAAGCCAGATTTCCCAATCCTCTAATACCAAGGCGAGAAGGTCCGGATCTATTTTGGCTAGGCGAAAATGGGGCCCATATTCGTCCGAATTGGCATCCCACTCGCGGTCGTAGACATGAGGTATGCCGCGATAGTCGGCGACGCCGAAGATGGGGCCATCGTAGTACTCGTTGACCGTCCACACCCGCTCCCACGTCATGGAACTTGTCCATTCATCGCCAAGCGCGGCGCTAATTGTGCAAGTTCCTAGGGTCGGTCGCCACCCCGACGTCGGAGATGGCGCCTCCGAGGGCCCGCGCCGACCTGCATTTGATCCCGGCGTTCGCCGGGATGAGTCGGGGCTACGCCCCGCTCACTTCCCGCTGAGCCCACCCGGCCAATGCGGGTCCAGCCCGTACGCCGCCGAGCCGCCAACCGCTTCGACCAGGTCGATCTGGCCCTCCGGCGTGATGCGGAAGGCCTCGACGATCTGGATCGACGATGGCTTGGAGAAGAAGCTCATGTCGTAGTCCTGGCCGTTGCTCAGGTGCACCACCGGCACGGTCCCGGCATGCTTGAAGGTGGCGAAGGCCACCACCACGCCCCGCTCGGGGTCTGCCACCAAGAAGCGGCGGTTCACGATCTCGGTGACCACGCCGTAGTAGCCGGTGGAGAACTGCTCCTTGCAGCTGAACGAGAAGGGCTGGAACGGCTGGCCCTTCTGCACCTCGGTGTTGTTGGTGGTCGCGACGCCGTTCTCGA
>CAZTMF010000841.1:0-1269 GCA_964614675.1 uncultured Caulobacteraceae bacterium
CGACCACGGTCACCGGTCCAGACGGGACTGACACCCTCACCGGGATCGAGACCCTGAAGTTCGACGATCGCACGCTGGATCTCGCCAGCGGCGGCCAGACCATCACGGGGACCGATGGCGCCGACGTCATCGTCGGCGGCGGCGGTCCTGACCACATTTCCGGCGGCGCCGGCGCCGACGTGCTCACCGGCGGCGCCGGGAACGACACCCTCGACGGCGGCGGCGGGTCCGACACCGCCGTCTTCGCCGGGACCTACGCCGCCTACGCCGTCTCCACCACTGGGGACACGACCACGGTCGCCGGCCCTGACGGAACCGATACGCTCACGAACATCGAGACCCTCAAGTTCGATGACAGGACGATCGACCTGGCCAGCGGCGGTCAGACGATCACGGGCACGGATGGCGCCGACCTCATCGTCGGCGGAACCGGCCCCGATCAAATCTCCGGCGGCGCGGGCGACGACGTGCTCACGGGCGGCGCTGGGAATGACACCCTCGACGGCGGTGACGGAAGCGACACTGCCGTCTTCGCCGGGACCTACGCCGCCTACGCCGTCTCCACGAGCGGCGTAACGACGACCGTCACCGGACCTGACGGAACCGATACGCTCACGAACATCGAGACGCTCAGGTTCGACGACCGGACGGTCGACGTCGCCAGCGGCGGCCAGACGATCACGGGTACGGATAGCGCTGACATCATCGTCGGCGGCGGCGGTCCTGATCACATCTCCGGCGGCGCTGGCGACGACGTGCTCACGGGCGGCGCTGGGAACGACACCCTCGACGGCGGCGACGGGTCCGACACCGCCATCTTCGCCGGGGCCTATGCGGCCTACACCGTCTCCACCGCTGGGGACACGACCACGGTCACCGGTCCAGACGGGACTGACACCCTCACCGGGATCGAGACCCTTAAGTTCGATGACAGGACGATCGACCTGGCCAGCGGCGGCCAGACGGTCACGGGAACCGATGGCGCTGACGTCCTGGTCGGCGGCGCGGGCCCCGACCGCATCTCCGGGGGCGCTGGCGACGACGTGCTCACGGGCGGCGCCGGGAACGACACCCTCGACGGCGGGGCCGGGAACGACACCGCGGTCTTCGCCGGAGCCTATGCCGCCTACGCCGTCTCCACGAGCGGCGGGACGACGACCGTCACCGGACCCGACGGGACCGATACGCTGACGAACATCGAGACCCTCAAGTTCGACGACCGGACGGTCGATCTCGCCACTGGCGGCCAGACCATCACTGGCACGGATG
>CAZTMF010000842.1:0-1269 GCA_964614675.1 uncultured Caulobacteraceae bacterium
GCGCTCTACAAGTCCCTCGACGGAATCGACAAGGCCTGCGAGAGCTGCCACCTGCACTACTTCTATCCGGGCGACGCGCGGGCGTGGCAGGCCGCCAAGGAAGACGGCATGCCCGACCGGCCCGGCGTGTTCGAGCATCCCGAAGGCTGAGCCGCCGGGTGGCCTCGTCCAGTCGGTCGAAGAGGACTACCGCGCGGTAGCGGTCACTTTCCCGAGGGGGGAGCGCCGCTCCCCGGCGCGCTGGAAGGGCCTGATTCCAGGAATGAGTTGAAGTCGACGTTCGGAGGCGGCGCACTCATCTTCGCCGCCTGACCCGTCGTGGTGAAACCTACCGACCGGCCCAGGATGATCACCGTGAGCCAGAGGCCGAGCGACAGCATGGCGGCCACCCGCCCCTGCGTGGGCCCGCGCTGGTTCTCGCCCCACTCGCCCTCGCGCTTGGCGACCGTCAGCTGGAACACCAGCATGTTCAGGCCGGCCAGGAGCATCACGGCGAACTTCGCCCTGAAGAAGGCGTTGTGGAAATAGACCTTCGGGTTCGCGGTGAACATCAGCGAGCCGGTCAGGGCGGCCATTGCGAAGGCGATCCAGGTCCATTTGAGGAGGTCGGCGGACACGCGCCCGTAGTGGCGCTCGGTTCCGGCGATGCCGAGCAACCTCAGATCCACGATCATGATGGTGCCGAACACCAGCGTCAGGGCGATGACATGCACCGCCTCGAGCAGGGGGAAGTCGTAGAGCGAGTTGCGGATCGCGCTGGACAGACCCGAGTTGAAGATGGCGTCGAGAAAGGAGTCCATCTTGCGCCTCAGCCCTTCATCGCGGCCGACAGAGGGCCCCAGATCTGGTCATAGGCGATCAGCCGTCCGAGGAAGACCACAGCGATCCAGACCAGCACCGTGACGACGGCGGCGGCCCTGACCGGCGTGCGCTTCACCGCCTCGTCGCCCCACGCCGCCTCGTGCGTCCGCACGACCCTCTGAAAGCCCCACGCGACCAGCGCCCCGATCGCGACCAGAGCCATCTTCACCCAGAAGGAAAAGGTCGTCAGGGCGCGTTGCTCGCAGACGATCATCAGGATCCCGGTCGCGAGCAGCAGCCAGAGCGCGCCCGTCAGCCACGGTCCATAGCGCTGCTGGGTCTGCAGCACCGTGCGGTCGACGCAGGCATAGCCGAAGATGCGCAGGGTCATCATCAGGACGCAGGCGAGCACGACGCCGATGCCGGCGATATGGATCGACTGCACCGCCGGCATGAACCAGGCCTCGT
>CAZTMF010000843.1:0-1267 GCA_964614675.1 uncultured Caulobacteraceae bacterium
CACCCGCGCGGCGGCAGGGCTGGCGGCCAGGGCGCGGGCGAAGGCGCCGTCGCGCGCGCCGAGGTCGACGGCGAGAGGGAAGCTGCGCATGATGGCATCCAGCCGCACGACCACGTCGTCGGCGGCGCGGGCCTTGAGGAATCCCGCGGCGGCGAACCCCTCGGCCGCGCGGTCGAGGCGGCGGCGGTGCAGGGCGCGGTCGAAGAGGATGGGCGGGGCGGACATGCAGCTTCTAGATGGCGCCGCGGGGACGCCCTGGAAACCACGGTTCGCACATCTGGCGGTCCCGGCGCGGGGCCTGCTCGATATCATCCTGCCGCCGCGGGCGTTGGATCACGGCGCGGCCATGCAGACCCAGGGGCTTTCAGCGGAGGCCTGGAGCCGCATCACCTTCCTGGAGGCGCCGGTCTGCGACGGCTGCGGCGCGCCCTTCGAGCACGACCTCGGCGCGGGCGTCCGCTGCGCCGCCTGCACGTCAAAGCCGCGGGTGTTCTCCAGGGCCCGGGCGGCCTGTCTCTATGACGACGCGTCGCGCGACCTGGTGCTGCAGCTCAAGCACGCCGACCGCACGGACCTGGCGGGCCTGCTTTCGACCTGGATCGGCCGCTCGTCAGCTGAGCTGATCGAGGAGGCCGACCTGATCGTCCCCGTCCCGATGCGGCCCTGGCGGCTGCTGCGCCGGCGCTACAACCAGGCCGCCGAGCTCGCGCGGCCGCTCGCCCGGCGCTGGCGAAAGGCCTATGCGCCGGACGTGCTGAAGCGGCTGAAGGGCGACACCCAGGCCGGCAAGTCGGCCGTGGGCCGCCGGCGCGCCGTCGCCGGCGCCTTCCAGGCGCCCGAGCGCGCCAAACGTACGGTCGAAGGCCGCCGCGTGCTGCTGGTCGACGATGTCATGACCACCGGCGCCACCGCCGAGGCCTGCGCCCGCGCGCTTCTGCGGGCCGGCGCCCGGGCCGTGGACGTCGCTGTCGTGGCCAGGGTGCGCGAGACGGCCTGGAGGGACAGCTGATCCTATGGCGCCATCGGCGTTGCATCCCATATGACGCCTTCGTTCGCGCCCACGGAGTCCGCATGGCCCACGTCACCATCTACACCAAGCCCTACTGCCCCTACTGCATGGCGGCGCTCGACCTCCTGGAGAAGAAGGGCGCGGACTTCACCGAGATCGTGGCGTCCAACGATTCGGAGAAGCGCCAGGAGATGCGGGACAGGTCGGGCGGCTACACCTATCCTCAGATCTTCGTGGGCGATCGCCACATCGGCGGCT
>CAZTMF010000844.1:0-1266 GCA_964614675.1 uncultured Caulobacteraceae bacterium
CCCTGATCGCCATGCAGCGCCTGCCGCGCTGGGGCGGGGAGGCCTTCATCAACGACCGCATCTGCCGGGAGAAGCTCTCGATCGCGGTGGTGAAGTGGCCGGCGGTCTACAACATCCGCAAGCACCACAAGGTCGGCTTCCTGCGCGGCGTGTTCGAGGAATTGCGGATGGTGGGCGACGCCTTCCGCGTGCTCAACCCGATCGGAGCGGTGCGTCAGAACCTGCAGCTGCTCAGTCTGGTCGACCGCAAGGCGTCGCGCTGGCGCTGAGGTCTTCGACCTTCAGGTCGAGATGCTCTGGACCAGGTCCTTCCAGACGTAGCGCCGGAACACCCAGTAGAGCCCCAGGAGCACGAAGGCCGCGCCGAACATCATGGCGGTGACATAGTTGATGTAGTGGGCCGAACTCAGCACCCCCAGGCCCAGGAAGTAGCCGATCAGCTCGAAGATGATCACCTTGGGCACCGTGCCCAGAAGGTTCAGCATCATGTAGCGGCCGAAGGGCATGCGGCTGGCGCCGGCGAAATAGAGGATGATCGAGCCCAGGCCCTGGGTCTTGCCGATCAGGATCAGCTTCCAGTCGTTGGCCCGGAACCGCTGCTCCAGCTTGCCCAGCTTCTCGGGCGTGACCTTCAGCCATTTGGTGAGCCGCCGGGCGAGTGGCGCGTTGGCGAAGCGGCCGAGGCCGTAATAGAGCGCGTCGCCCACCAGGTCGGCCACGATCAGCAAAAGGCCGGCCGTGACTCCGTCCATCTGTCCCGCCGCCACCAGGGCGCCGGCCACCATGGTGATCGCGGGGCCTTCGATCACGGCGATCGGGATCAGCACCCAATAGCCATATTGGCCGAGCATCGAGATCAGTTGAAGCGGCAGAACGTGCGGCATCAGCGGTTCGTCACCCTTGGGGGCGCACACCCTAGCGGTTTCCTCGGCCGCAAATGTGGCGCGTGATGTCCTTCAGATGAAGGGCGGGGCCTGCCCGCGCCTCCGCGTCGCGTTCGCCACCGGGCGCCGAATCCCGAATTGAGTCAAGCTTGGGCGGACGATGCATCCGATCCGGCGGGGGGTGGGCACTACGCATCGAAACCGGCCGCTTGGGCCGTCCAGCCTCAGAGGTCTGAAATGGTCGCGGATCACGCCTTCGCCGATATCTTCCGCCAGTTCTTCTGGCTCATCTTCCCAATCATGGGGATGGGCATGGGCGCCTTCTCAATCTGGAACGAGTTCAGCCGCCAGAAGAAGGCGCTGGAGGTGCTCAAGGTCTATG
>CAZTMF010000845.1:0-1265 GCA_964614675.1 uncultured Caulobacteraceae bacterium
CCTTGTCGCCGAACACCTGGCGCACCGCCTCCATCTCGCGTTGGTCGCCCACCGGCGTGCCGGTGCCGTGCGGGTTCAGGTAGTCGACGGGACGATCCACGGTCTCGAGCGCCAGGCGCATGCAGCGCGCCGCGCCCTCGCCGGAGGGCGCCACCATGTCGTAGCCATCCGAATTGGCCGCGTAGCCCGAGATCTCGGCGTAGATCTTGGCGCCCCGCGCCTTGGCCCGCTCGAGCTCCTCGAGGACCACGATCGCCCCGCCGCCGGCGATGACGAAGCCGTCCCGGTCCTTGTCATAGGCCCTGGAGGCCTTGGCCGGGGTGTCGTTGAACCTGGAGGTCATGGCGCCCATGGCGTCGAACAGGTTCGACAGGCTCCAGTCCAGTTCCTCGCAACCACCGGCGAACATCATGTCCTGGCGGCCCAGCATGATCTGCTCGTAGGCCGCGCCGATGCAGTGGGTCGAGGTGGCGCAGGCCGAGGCGATGGTGAAGTTGATGCCCTTGATCTTGAACCAGGTCGACAGCACCGCCGAGGGGCCGGAGCTCATCGCCTTGGGCACGGCGAAGGGGCCGATGCGCTTGGGGCCTTTCTCGCGGGTGATGTCGGCGGCCAGGACGATGGCGCTGGTGGAGGGGCCGCCGGAGCCCACGATCAGGCCGACCCGTTCGTTGGAGACCTCGTCGGGATCGAGGCCCGCGTCGACGATGGCCTGGTCCATGGCGATGTGGGCGTAGGCGGTGCCGGGCGCGAGGAACCGCGCGGCCCGCCGGTCGACCATGGATTCCCAGTCCTCGATCTTGGCCGGGGCGTGGACCTGGCAGCGGAATCCGAGCTGGGTGTACTCCGGGGCGGCGACCACCCCGGATTTGGCTTCGCGCAAGGAGGCCAGCACCTCGTTGGCGTTGGAGCCGATCGAGGAGACGATCCCTAGCCCGGTGACGGCGACGCGGCGCATGCTTCCTTACCCGCTCGGAGACCTAGGTACGCTGATAGAGACCGACCCTGAGGTCGGACGCCTGATAGATAGGATTGCCGTCGGCTTCCAAAACCCCGTCCCCGATACCCATGACCAGTCGCCGGTTGATGACGCGCTTCATGTCCACCTTGTAGGTGACGGTCTTGATGGCGGGGGTCACTTCGCCGGCGAACTTCACCTCGCCGCAGCCCAGGGCCCGGCCGCGGCCCTTGCCGCCGATCCAGCCGAGATAGAAGCCGACCAGCTGCCAGAGCGCGTCCAGGCCAAGGCTGCCCGGCATCACCGG
>CAZTMF010000846.1:0-1263 GCA_964614675.1 uncultured Caulobacteraceae bacterium
GCACGCAGACCAGTTCGGTGGCCAGCACGCTCTGCAGGATCTCGACGGCCTTCGCCGGGTCTCCGACGTAGGTCTCGGAGACCACCGCCCCGTCGTCGAGGCTCTTGCGGGCGCGGTCGCGCAGCGCCGTGATGTCGCTCAGGAACGGCGTGTCGGTGTCATGGTGCAGGCTCATGGCAATCCCTCCGGCTTGGGCCATGTCGCCGGAACGTTCGGAGCCCGTGTTCTGATCCCCGCCTCGGGTGAATGACCCAGATCAAGGACAGGCGCGGCCGCCCGGGTTTGCTTCATCGCCGCGCGCCGGCAAGCCGTTGCGCGCGCGCGCCTCCGCTGATAGGGGCGACGGCGACTTCAGGAGAGCTTCATGGCCCGCATCATCGGCGCGATCGCCACCTCGCATACGCCCACCATCGGCTTCGCTTTCGACGCGTCCAAGCAGCAGGATCCGGTCTGGAAGCCGATCTTCGAGGGCTATCAGCCGATCGCGGACTGGCTGAAGGAGAAGCAGCCGGACGTCCTGTTCGTGATCTACAACGACCACGTAACCTCGTTCTTCTTCGACCACTACTCGGCCTTCTGCCTGGGCGTCGGCGAGGAATACAAGGTCGCCGACGAGGGCGGCGGTCCGCGCAGCCTGCCGCCGATCAAGGGCCACGGAAAGCTCGCTCGCCACATCGGCAAGTCGCTGATGGCCGACGAGTTCGACATGTCGTTCTTCCAGGGCCGGGGCCTGGACCACGGCTGCTTCTCGCCGCTGTCGGTGCTGCTCGACCATGACGAGAACGGCTGGCCGCTGCCGATCATTCCGCTGCAATGCGGGGTGCTGCAGTTCCCGGTGCCGAGCGCGGCCCGCTTCTACAAGCTGGGCCAGGCGATCCGCGACGCGGTCGAGAGCTATCCGGAAGATCTGAAGGTGGCGGTGGTGGCCACCGGCGGCCTGTCGCACCAGGTGCACGGCGAGCGCTGCGGCTTCAACAACCCGCCGTGGGACGCCGAGTTCATGAAGATGCTGGAGAACGACCCGGTCGCCCTCACGCGCATGACCCACGCCGACCACGCCACCCTGGGCGGCATGGAGAGCGCGGAGATCGTGATGTGGCTCCTGGGCCGCGGCACGCTCTCGGCCAACGTCAAGAAGGTGCACCAGACCTACTACCTGCCCTCGATGACCGCCATCTCGACGGTGATCTACGAGAACCTGGACACGCCAATGCCGGCCAACGTGGCCGCGGCGCACCGGGCCAAGATGGGCGAGCAGCTCAA
>CAZTMF010000847.1:0-1260 GCA_964614675.1 uncultured Caulobacteraceae bacterium
CCGGTGACCGCCAGGGTCTTGTTCATGTCGAACATGGCGAAGGAGTGGTGCGCCTCGGCGGGGAGCGCGCCGCCGATGATCAGGGCGGCGCCCGCAGCCGCGGCCAGGAAAGGCGTTGTTGTGGTCATCGATCCCCCCGCCCGAACCGCTTTCGCGTGGCGCCGTGGCGCCAATTCGAAACGCCGGTTGGCGTCGCGAAATCTCGAAAATATGTGTACCAATTTTCAAACGCCCTTCAAGAGCGAGAGCGCGGAAGCGAGTCATGGGCAACGACGCCGTTGAGACGGTCAGCCAGCTGAGCGACATCCGGGACTCGGCGGCCTATCTGATCCGGATGGCCTATCGGCGGGTGAACGAGACGTTCGACCCCAAGGTGGCTCGCCACGGTCTCACGCGGGCGCAGTTCATGCTCTTGTGGACCATCTATCTCGCGCCCGGCCTCGAGCAGTCCGAGATCGCCGAGTTCGCGGCCTTCGATAACGCTACGGCGGGGGGCATCATCAGCCGCCTCGAAGCACTCGGCCTTGTCTCCCGCGCGCGTAGCGGCCGGTCACGGCGGGGGAGGGCCGTCTATCCGACCGAAAAGGGCAGGGCGCTGATGCGGGAGGCAAACATGCAGACGCCGCCCCAGGGCCAGGCGCTTCTCGTCAATCTTTCGGAGGCGGAACAGGGGCAGTTCCTGCGCCTCATCACCAAGATGCTCGGAGTCCAAAACAGCCATTCGACCTGAAGGGACGGACGGTTCGGCGCGGGACTACGTCATTCTGGAGCGACAGGCTGAGGTATGAGCCGTCAGAACGGCAGGCCGACGTAGTTCTCGGCCACTGCCGCCGCTCCCACCTCCGACCGGCGCAGATAGTCGAGTTCGGCGAGCTGCATCTTGCGCGCGAAGGCGTCGGTCTCCGGGAAGCGGTGCATCAGGTTGGTGAACCACCAGGAGAAGCGTTCGGCCTTCCAAACGCGCGCGAGGGCGCTGCGGGAATAGGCGTCCAGCCCGGCCTGCCCGCCCGTGCGGTAGAAGTCTGTGATCGCCTCGAAGAGGTAGTGCACGTCCGACGCCGCCAGGTTGAGGCCCTTGGCGCCGGTCGGAGGCACGATGTGGGCGGCGTCGCCGGCCAGGAACAGGCGACCGTGGCGCATCGGCTCGAACACGAAGCTCCTGAGCGGCGCGATGCTCTTCTCGATGGAGGGGCCGCGGGTCATGTTCGCCGCCGCCTTGGGTCCGAGGCGCAAGGCCAGTTCGTCCCAGATCCGCTCGTC
>CAZTMF010000848.1:0-1260 GCA_964614675.1 uncultured Caulobacteraceae bacterium
CCTGGCCGATCAGCAGCAGCATCGGCGTCGAGTCCTGCTCGGCCGTGTGCACGCCGACGCTGGCGTGGGTGGCGCCCGGGCCGCGGGTGACCATGCAGACCCCCGGCCTGCCGGTCAGCTTGCCGTAGGCCTCGGCCATATTGGCCGCCCCCGCCTCGTGGCGGCAGGCGATGAGCCGGATGCTGGCCCTGGCGTCCTCGAGCGCGTCGAGCACGGCCAGGTAACTTTCGCCCGGCACGCAGAAGACGTGATCGACGTTATTGGCGATGAGGGCCTGGACGATGATCTGGGCGGTGTTCGGCATGGGCGCTGTCTAGTGTGGTGAATCTGAAGTTCGCAAGATGATTGCGGCTGCGCTGGTGCGAACTTCAGATTCATAGACCACACTAGAAATCATAGATTCCTAGTGTCCTCATCGGCTCCGAAGTTCGCCTCGGGATCGCAGCTGCGCTGGCGAACTTCGGAGCCGGGACACTAGCATCGTTCCGGCGCGTAACGCCGCCTTTACCCCGAACCTTCATAACCGTCCCAAAATGAGCCTGAATCCGAAAACGGACGGGCGTGGTGGTGGGACAATTTAGATGGCCAAGACGGTCCTCGTCGTTGACGACGATCCGACTCAACGTCGGCTGATCCAAGGCGTGCTCGAGCGCGAGGGCTTCCTCGTGGCCTCCGCGGAAAGCGGAGAGCAGGCGCTCGACCGCCTGATCTGCGGCGGCGCGGCCGACGTGGTCCTCCTGGACCTCGTCATGCCCGGGCTTCCGGGGGTGAAGACCCTTCAGGAGATGCGCGCCCGCGGCTTCAACCAGCCCGTGATCGTGCTGACCGCATCTGGCGGCATCGACACGGTGGTGCAGGCCATGCAGGCCGGGGCCCAGGACTTCCTGGTCAAGCCCGCCGCCCCCGAGCGCATCGCCGTCTCCCTGCGCAACGCCCTCAAGATGGGCGATCTGACCAAGGAGGTGGACCGGCTGAAGAAGCACGCCACGGGCCAGACCACCTTCGACGACCTGATCGGCTCGTCGCCGGCCATGGGCCTGGTCAAGCGCATGGGCGAGCGGGCGGCCAAGTCCTCGATCCCCATCCTGGTCACCGGCGAAAGCGGGGTCGGCAAGGAGCTGATCGCCCGCGCCCTGCACGGCTGCTCCGAGCGGGCCGGCCGGCCCTTCGTGGCGGTGAACTGCGGCGCCCTGCCCGAGAACCTCGTGGAATCCATCCTGTTCGGCCACGAGAAGGGCTCGTTCACCGGCGCCACCGACA
>CAZTMF010000849.1:0-1258 GCA_964614675.1 uncultured Caulobacteraceae bacterium
GTCGTCGCGCATGATGCGGTCGACCTGACGCTGCTGGAACTGGGCCAGGGTGATCTTCTCGTCGCCGTTGCTCGAGCTGGCGCCCGGGTTGTCGGCTCCCCCGCTATTGGCCTGATCGCCATTGCCGCCCTTCGAGCAGGCGGCGAGCAGGGTCAGGGCGGCGAGGCTGATTGCAACGGTGGTCTTCATGTTCGGCTGGCTCCGTCGGTCGGCTGCAGCTTCAACGCTCTAAGCCGGGGTTCGGGCCCCCCGAATTCAAGATTGACACAAATGCGGGACGGGCCCGGGCGCGGGCCTGCTCCAGCTTGCGCCGCAATCCGGGGAAATCGCGGCTACCGCCGGCGCGGGCCAGCAGCTCCCGGAAGCCCTTGGGCTCGGCCTCGGGATCGGCGTTGTCGGGAAGAGCCAGTTTCAGCAGCTGCGAGAGGTTCTGCTGCAGCGTCCAGGCTTCGGTGAGCTCCGCCGTCTCTCGCGTCGGCGCGAGGCCGCGCGCCAGCAGGGCCGCGAGCGCCGCGGCGGTATGCGCCTCCAAGGGACCGCCTGAGCCGGCATGGACGATCTGCAGATGCTGGGCGGCGAACTCGATGTCGACGAGCCCGCCCGGCGACAGCTTCAGGTCCCAGAAGCCGGACGGCGGCCGCTCGCGCTCCATCAGGGCGCGCATTTCCCTGACGTCCCGGGCGCAGGCCCTGGGATCGCGCGGCCGGCGCAGCGCCGCTTCGATCGCCGATTGCGCCGCCTCGGCGAACCCCGGCGACGTCGCCCAGACCACCCGCGCCCTGGTCAAGGCCAGGAGCTCCCAGGTCTCGGCCGAGCGCTCGTAGTAGCTTTCGAAGGCGCGGAAGCTGACCGCCACCGGGCCCGAGGTGCCGGAGGGTCGCAGCTGCAGATCGACCTCGTAGAGCCCGCCCTCGGCCGTGGGGGCGGAGAGCGCGGCGACCAGCCTCTGGGTGAAACGGCCGTAGAAGGTCTCCGCGCCCCAGGCCTTGAGAGCGGAAGCCGCCGTCGGGTCCTCGGGGCGGTAGAAAGTCATCAGGTCGAGGTCGGAGCGGGCGGTCATCTCGCGCGAGCCGCACTTGCCCAACGCCACGACCGCGACCTCGCCGGGGAAAACGCCGGCCAGACGCTCGACCTCCGCCAGCGAGGCGGGGGCCAGCGCTCGGATACAGGCGTCGGCCAGGCCGGCGAAGGCGGCGCCGGCCTCCTCGGCGCTGGCGACCCCGCTCATCACCTGCACGCCGATGCGGAAGGCCTGCTC
>CAZTMF010000850.1:0-1256 GCA_964614675.1 uncultured Caulobacteraceae bacterium
CCCACAGCCAGACGTCGTCGCGCAGGTTTGGATATCCCTTGCCGCCCGCGCCGCCGGCGCCATGGCAGGTCGCGCAGTTGTCCCCGAAGATCGATTGGCCCTCCGCCAGGGAATAGGCCAGGAGCCTGGGGTCCTTCTCGATCTGCTCAAGCGACGCGCCGTCGAGCATCTTTGCCTCGGCGTGGCGCTGGACGGCCAGGGCATGCAGGTCGCCGACGACCTTCACCCGGTCGGACTGGTGCAGGATGCCTCGGGTGTTCCCCCAGGGCGTCGGCCAGGCCGGCATCAGGATCCAGTAGACGACCGCGGCGAGGATCGAGGCGAAGAACACCCATAGCCACCAGCGCGGCAACGGCCGGTCGAGCTCCCGGATGCCATCCCATTCATGGCCGGTGTCGTCGAAGCCGGTGTTCGGATCGACCTTGCGCTTACCGGCCACCTCAATCCTCCTCGTCGAGCGGGATGCGAGCGGCGGCGTCAAACCGTGTGCGGTTGCGGGGCCAGAGCGCATAGATCAGCACCGCGACGAAGAGCAGGCTGAAGTAGATCGAGCCGCCCTGCTGCGCGAACCTGGACAATGTTTCGTAGGTCACGCCCTCACCTCTGGTTCTGGGGCGCATCGGCCTTGTAGGTCGAGAAATCGACCAGCGTGCCGAGCATTTGCAGATAGGCCACGAGCGCGTCCATCTCGGTCACCCGGTCTGGCTGGCCGTCGAAGTCGCGGACGTTGAGCTTGCCGCCGTAGCGCTTCTGGAGCGCCGTTCCGCCCGCATCGAATGGGTCGGCCTGGGCCTCGAGGTCGGCCTTGGCGTTCTCGACCTCGGCCTTGCTGTAGGGCACGCCGACCTTCTGGAGCGCCCGCATCCTGTCCTGGATGTCGCGGTAGTCGAGGTCGTGGTCGGACAAGAAGGCGTAGGGCGGCATCACCGATTCCGGCACCACCGAGCGGGGATTCTTCATGTGATCCACGTGCCAGGTGTCGGAGTACTTGCCGCCGACCCGGGCGAGGTCCGGACCGGTGCGCTCCGAGCCCCATTGGAAGGGGTGGTCGAACATGCTCTCTGCGGCCAGGGAGTAGTGGCCGTAGCGCTCCACCTCGTCGCGCAGGGGGCGGATCATCTGCGAATGGCAGAGGTAGCAGCCTTCGCGCACGTAGATGTCGCGCCCCCGGAGCTCGAGGGGAGTGTAGGGCCGCATGCCCTTCACCTTCTAGATGGTGTTCTCCAGGAAGAACAGCGGGGTGATCTCGACCGCGC
>CAZTMF010000851.1:0-1255 GCA_964614675.1 uncultured Caulobacteraceae bacterium
TGCTGGTGGTCGGCGCCGGGCCGATCGGCCTGGCGGTGGTGTTCTGGGCGCGGCGAATGGGCGCAGGCAAGATCGCCTGCACGGCGTCTTCGACCCGCCGATCGGAGATGGCCAAGGACATGGGCGCCAGCGTCTTCGTGCCTCCGTCCGACACCATCGTCGAGGATGTGAACCGGGCTCTCGGCGGGGCGCCCGAGATCGTGTTCGAATGTGTGGGCAAGCCGGGGCTGATCCAGCGCTGCATCGACCACGTCCACACCCGCGGCACGGTCGTGGTCGCCGGCCTGTGCACCACCCCGGACCAGATCAACCCCTTCTGGATGGTCAACAAGGAGGTGAGGGTCCAGCCCTCGGCCTTCTACGACCTGCGCGACTTCGAAACGACGCTGGACCTCTTCGACTCGGGCGTGCTGACGCCTAACGAAATGATCACCGACCACGTCACTCTGGAGGCCATGCCCGTCGCGTTCGAGGCGCTGAAGCAGCGCACGCACCAGTGCAAGGTGATGGTCAAGCCGTTCGACTGACCGCTCGGGCAGTCCTCCGGAGCACGATTGGGTAACCGTCCGACGGGCTCCGGACGCCGTGTTTCACTCTTTTATAGGCGGCCGTCCGTGGGCGGCCGCCTTTCTTTTGCATCTTTGAAACGATTCTACCGCCCTAATGCTCGCTCCGATGGGGAGGTCGTGGCATTTGGGCATCACTGGCGTGTGTCCGAAGTTTGACGGGTTTGACACGTTTCGGCCCTTCCGCCATTCTCCGAAATGCAAGGCAATTAACAACACGAACCATAAGGTCGCGAGTTTGGGGGGAACCAACCGTCACCTGGCGCTGGAGTCTTAGAGCGTCCGCTCGCTGAAAGCGTGCGGCGCGTTGCTTGCGCCTGAACGGGACTGTGATCCCCGAACCCAGCGTCCAAGGGGTTCGGTACGGGGACTTGAATCACTCAACGCAATCGGCATCGCCGATCGCAGCGGTCGCACGCCATGGCTCTTGCCGTCGGCGTGACCCAGAACTCGGGAGGAGTAGAAACTATGCAAGGCAATTCAGCGTACCGGCGGACTTCGAGGTCCGCGCTTATCGGATCCACCGCGATCCTGCTCGGACTGGCGTTGACCGGTGGAGCGGCCTACGCCCAGCAGAACCCCGCCCCGGCGGCGTCTTCCGTCGGCGAAGTGGTGGTCACCGGCTCGCGCATCGCCAAGAAGGACTTCCAGTCCAACAGCCCGATGGTGACGGTGAACGCCCAGGCGTT
>CAZTMF010000852.1:0-1254 GCA_964614675.1 uncultured Caulobacteraceae bacterium
CGCCGTCCACGTCGAGCGCCGTCTGCGCCACCTTGCGGGCGGCGTTCTGGAACAGCTCGTTGCGGGCGACGAAGTCGGTCTCTGCGTTGAGCTCGATGACCGCGCCGGTCATGCCCGCGCCGTCATTGCGCACGGCGACCGCCACGAGTCCCTCGGCGGCGGCGCGATCGGCCTTCTTGGCCGCCTTGGAGATGCCCTTGGAGCGCAGCCAGTCCATCGACGCTTCGATGTCTCCGCCGTTCTCCTGCAGCGCCTTCTTGCAGTCCATCATCCCTGCGCCGGATTTGTCGCGCAGTTCCTTCACCAAGCCGGCGGTGATTTCCGCCATGTCATCCTCCATTGGGAGAGGCGCCGGCCACGTGTCGCGGCCGGCGGCGTGTTGCGATTGTCTGGACGGGCCTTAGCCCAGCCCTGCTACAGATTTTAGGCCGTCGCCTCTGCCGTTTCCGACTGGGAGTCGCCGGCCCCGGTATCGGGTTCCGCAGCAGCAGCAGCAGCTTCCGGCTCGGGGGCCTCGGGCGCCGCCGCTTCAGGAGCCGCCGCCGTGGCGCGCAGAGCCGGCTCGACCGGAGTCTCGGCCGCGCCCAGGTCGACGCCTGCGGACGACTGACCGGCCGCCAGACCATCGATCACGGCGTCGGCGACCAGGTCGCAGTAGAGCTGGATCGCGCGCGCGGCGTCGTCATTCCCAGGGATCGGGAAGGTGATGCCGTCCGGGTCGCAGTTGGTGTCCAGGATCGCCACCACGGGGATGTTCAGCTTGCGCGCCTCTTGGATCGCGATCGCTTCCTTGTTGGTGTCGATCACGAACATCAGGTCGGGAATGCCGCCCATGTCCTTGATGCCGCCCAGCGACAGCTCGAGCTTGTCGCGCTCGCGCGTGATCTGCAGCAGCTCCTTCTTGGTGCGATGGCCGCCGTCGCCTTCCAGCACGGCTTCCTGCTCGCGCAGGCGCTGAATCGACTGGGAGATGGTGCGCCAGTTGGTGAGCGTGCCGCCCAGCCAGCGGTGGTTCACATAGTACTGCGCGCAACGCTTGGCGGCGCCTGCGATCGGGTCGGACGCCTGACGCTTGGTGCCGACAAACAGCACGCGGCCCCCGCCGGCCGCCACTTCGCGCACCTTCAGGAGCGCCTGGTGCAGCAGCGGGATGGTCTGCGACAGGTCGATGATGTGGATGTTCGCGCGGTCACCGAAGATGTAGCGCTCCATCTTCGGGTTCCAGCGGTGGGTCTGGTGGCCGAAGTGGGCGCC
>CAZTMF010000853.1:0-1253 GCA_964614675.1 uncultured Caulobacteraceae bacterium
AGATGAACTGGATGAAGCCCATGCCGGAGAGCGGCATTCGGCGCGCAGCCCAGGCGAAGGTGATCAGGGGCGCGACAGTGGCGGGCCCGGCCAGCATGAGGAGCAGGGCGGCCATCGGATGCTGCATGTGGCCCTGGCCGGTCGACTGCAGCCAGAGGCCAAAGGCCAGGGCGGGTCCGGCGAGCACGGCGCACTCGAAGAAGAGGCCCGTCGCGGCGTCGACCGCGACCTGCTTCTTCAGGATTCCGTAGAGGCAGAAGGTGGTCGCCATGCCGAGCGCGGCCAGGGGCAGGCTGCCGTGGGCGACGGTCTGGACCGCCACGCCGACGGTCGCGAGTACGATGGCGATCCAGCCGGCAGTCCCGATGCGCTCGCGGAACAGGACCATGCCCGCCGCCACGCTCATCAGGGGGTTCAGGTAATAGCCGAGGCTGGCGTCCAGGGTGTGGCCGGCGTTCACCGCCCAGACGAACAGGCTCCAGTTGGAGAGGATCAGCACCGCCGCACAGGCGAGAAGGGCGAGCCGCTTGGGCGTGCGCAGGAGGTCCTTCACCCTGCCCCAGCCGCGCATGAGCGCGACAGCCACCACCGCGCTGGCGAAGGCGAAGACGGTGCGCCAGGCCACCATCTCCCAGGCGCCCGCGCCCGCCCAGGCCGCAGCCTTGAACAGCAGCGGCAGGAATCCCCAGAAGGCGTAGCAGCTTATGCCGGCGAGAACGGCGGCCCTTCTCTCCTCGGCCGCCGCCTCATTGGCGACAGCCGAGGCGGTACTCATGCGTGGGCCTTCTCGATGAGGCCGCGCTTGTGGAGCAGTTCTGCGATCTGGATGGCGTTCAAGGCCGCGCCCTTGCGCAGATTGTCGCCGACCACCCAGAGATTCAGGCCGTTCTCGACCGTCGGGTCCCTGCGGATGCGCGAGACATAGACCTCGAACTCGCCCTGGACTTCCTTGGGCGTGACGTAGCCGGTCTCGTCGCGCTTATCGATGACCATGATCCCCGGCGCCTCGCGCAGGACATCGCGCGCCTCGTCCTCGTCGATCGGACGCTCGAACTCCAGGTTCACGCACTCGGAATGACCCACCATCACCGGCACCCGCACGCAGGTGACGGTCAGCTTGATGTCCGGATCCAGTATCTTGTGGGTCTCGTTCCACATCTTGGCTTCTTCGTCGGTGTAGCCGTCGTCGCGGAACGACCCGATGAAGGGGATCACGTTGAAGGCGATCTGCTTGGGGAACTTCTTCGGCTCGG
>CAZTMF010000854.1:0-1252 GCA_964614675.1 uncultured Caulobacteraceae bacterium
CCAGCCGCACTGGCTGTTCAACGACCGGGTGATCGCCCCCAGCCGCTCGACCGCCGCCTATCACCTCAAGGTCAATCGCGTGTCGCCGAGGCGGATGCGGGTGATCCTGAACTTCATCGATCCGGACGCCTATCCCGAGATCACGCCCGAGCGCCGCGCGGCCGCCCGCGCGCGGCTGGAGCTGCGACCGGACGCCCTCGTGATCGGCTCGGTCGCCGACATCACGCCGGGCAAGCGGCCCTCCGACCTCGTCGCCGCCGCGCGGCCGCTGCTCGAAGCCGGCGCCCAGCTGGTGATCGCCGGCGCCGAGCTCGACGCGGGCGAGGCGGCCAGGACCCGGGCGGCGGCGCAGGGCCTGGACGTGCGCCTCATCGGCCGCCGCACCGACGTCCCCGAGCTGCTGGCGGGTTTCGACATCTTCGCCCTGGCCTCAGAGCGCGAAGAGATGCCCATGGCCATCCTCGAGGCCATGGCCACGGGGTTGCCCGTGGCGGCGATCGATGTCGGCGGCATTCCGGAAATGGTCGTGGAGGGCGAAACAGGCTTCCTGGTGCGCGCCCGCGACACGGCGGCCTTCGGCGAGCGGCTGGCGCGCCTCGCCGGCGATCCCGGCCTCCGCGCCAGCATGGGCGCCGCCGGCCGCGCCCGGGCCCAGGCCGAGTTCGGCCGCGGCCCCATGGTCGAGCGGATCGAACAGGTGCTGGCGGAAGCCGCCGCGCTGAGGCCGGGGTGGCGGGGCTGAGCGCCCCTCCTACCGCTCATCCCGGCGAACTGCTCATGGCTTCGCAGCCAGCCGCAGGGCGGTCTCGGCGGCGGCGGCGCGCAGGTCTTCCAGATGCTCGGCCACGATCTGGGAGGTGGTGGTCGCGCGGCGGGTCCAGGTGAGGTTCAGGCTCGCGACCACCTGGCCGGCGACGATGATCGGTACGGAAATGGAGTTGCGCCCGTCGTCGGCCATCAGCTTCTGGCCGATCCCCTCGCCGGCGATGGTCGGGTCGCGCTGGCCGTAGCCCTGGGCCTGGGTCTGGGCCACCACCCTGGCCACCCAGACCGCGTCCCTGGCCAGCACCGCCTCGGGCGAGGGTTCGGACTGCAGCGCCGCCAGGATCTCCTCGCGCTCCTCCCGGGTGCAGAAGCTGAGATAGGCCCGGCCGGTGGAGGTCAGCAGCATGCTGATGCGCGCGCCCACCGGCCCCAGCGGCAGGTGCGAGACGTGCGAGCGCGGCCGGTTGGTCTCGATCACCTCCATCTG
>CAZTMF010000855.1:0-1245 GCA_964614675.1 uncultured Caulobacteraceae bacterium
GCCAGGGCCGCCTCGATCAGCACCGTGGAATAGGACGAGGCGACCACGTCGCTGGACAGCACCCATTCGCGGGCCGAGCGCTCCTTGACGATGTGGAAGGCCGGCGCCTCGCCCCCCAGGGTTTCAGAGACGAACCCGGTCATCTCGGCGACGCTGGTCGCCGGCCGGGGACGGAAGATCACCTCCGTATCTCCCTGGAGAGCCAGGGCCTGGCACCAGCGCACCAGCTCCGCCATGGAGCGGCGGCAATAGTCGCGCATGCCGAAGAGATCGGCTTCTTCCACCCCGCGCTTGGTGAGTTTCCTCAACTTGGATTCGCTGACGAAGGCCCAGCGGTAGTTCTCCGGCACGAACACCCAGCGTTTCCCGGCGTCGAGCCCGGACGAGGCCGCCAGCTCGGTCCGGCCATCGAAATAGTCCCGGTACGGAGGACCATAGAGCCGGTACATGCCGTGGCCGACCAGCCGCGTCCTGTGCGGCAGCACCCCGCGTTCCTTCAGATAGCTGTCGAAGGTCTGGCTCCAGGCGAGATGGGTCACGAACTTGCGGGTGAACTTGTCCCGCGGCGACTTGATCAGCTGGTGCGAGGGATAGAACACCTGCTCCCAGGCCAGATTGAGGATCCGCGTGTTGGGCCAGGCGACGACATAGTCCCTCACGACCATGTCCACGGTCGCATAGAAGAAGGGCGTCAGCACCAGCCGGGGCGCCGGCCGCGCCAGCACGAGCGGTGCGTCGGCGTAGAAGTTGGCGATCTTCAGCTCGATCCCGTGCCGGCTCTTCAGCAGGGCCTTCAGCAGGCAGAGGAGGTCCAGCTCGCGGTCGACGTGCTCGACGAGGGCGAGGGCCTGCATCACCCCACCGCAGCCGGAGCGCGCGCCTCGGGTTCCGGAACGACGCGGGCGGCCGGCCTGGGCGCCGGACCGTTGCGCCCGAACGCCACGTCCAGGGCCGCGAAGGCCCGCTCGCGAAGGTCGTCATTGACGTGGCTGTTGTCCGGCCAGGGCTCCTTGGCCTTCTTCAGCGCCGCCAGGAAGCTTGCCGGCGTCAGCGGGTCCACCACGACGCAGAAGGGCTGGAGCTCCCTGGGCTGACGTTCGTAGAGCTTCTTCGGCACGATCAGCCAGCCGCCGCAGGTCACCATGTCGAGCAGCTTGGTCTTGAAGCCCATGCCCAGGTTCGACAGGTGGGCCATGGCCCGCGAGCGGTACATGTATTCGAACGGGTTATCGACATTGCCGGTGA
>CAZTMF010000856.1:0-1239 GCA_964614675.1 uncultured Caulobacteraceae bacterium
GCACCTCATGTAGGCTCTCGATGATGCGGACGCACAGGGCGTGCATCTCCTCGTTGGGCTCCAGCAGGTCCGGCACCATCACCGCCATCATGCCCGCCGCATGCGCCGCGCGGATGCCGTTGTGAGAATCCTCCAGGGCCAGGCAGTGCGCCGGATCCACGCCCAGGGTCTCGGCGGCCTTCAGGAAGGGATCCGGGAAGGGCTTGCCGCGGGGATAGTCGCCCCGGGCCAGCACCGCGTCGAAGCGATCGCGAAGCCCGTGTCCGCCCAGGTTGCGCTCGACGTCGTGGTGCGGCGAGGAGGTGGCGATGGCCCGCGGCAGGCCAAGGCCGTCCAGGAAATCGAGCAGCTCGACCACGCCCTCCTTGAGCGCCACGCCCATCTCGCCGGCGGCGCGGAAGAGCCGGGTGCTCTCGGCCTGGAAGGCGGGAACGTCGAAGGCCGGGCCGAAGTGCTCGGTCAGCAGCGCGCCCGAGGTGGCGAAGTTCAGCCCCACCATCCGCACGAACACCTCGTGGGGCAGCTCGTACCCCAGCTGGCGGGCGGCCAGGGTCATGGCCTCGCGCGACACCGTCTCGGTGTCCACCAGCAGGCCGTCCATGTCGAAGACCACGGCGTGCACCGCGCGGGGCAGGCTCATTTGACGAACTCGTCTTCGCGGTAGCCCTGGAAATGCAGGACCGCGGTGAGATCGGCGCCTTCCACCCGCGCCGCCGCGCGTTCGGCCACCACGGGCTTGGCGCGGTAGGCGACGCCGAGGCCCGCCGCCTCGATCATGCCGAGGTCGTTGGCGCCGTCGCCGATGGCCAGGGCCTGGTCGGAGCCGACGCCCAGTCCCGCGGCCTCCTCGACCAGGGCCTGCAGCTTGGCCTCGCGGCCGAGGATCGGCTCGCCGACCTCGCCGGTCAGGGCGTCGCCCTCGACCTTCAGCCAGTTGGCCTTGGCGGCATGGAACCCCGCCAGCTCGGCCACCTTGGCGGTGAAGAAGGTGAAGCCGCCCGAGACCAGGACGCAGCGGGCCCCGCTCGCGGCCATGGTCCGCACCAGGGTCCGGGCGCCGGGGTTCAGCCGCACGCGCTCTTCGAAGCAGCGCTCCAGGTCCGACAGCGGCAGGCCCTTGATCATGGCCACGCGTTCTCGAAGGGCGGCCTCGAACTCGAGCTCCCCGCGCATGGCCCGCTCGGTGATCGCCGCCACCTCGTCCTTGACCCCCGCGAAGTCGGCGAGCTCGTCCAGGCA
>CAZTMF010000857.1:0-1232 GCA_964614675.1 uncultured Caulobacteraceae bacterium
GGCTGAACACCCGGCCGGGGTGCTGCATCAGATAGTCCAGCAGGCGGAACTCGGTGGGCCCCAGCCGCACCTCCCGGGCGCCGCGGCGCACGCGGTGGGCGGCGCGGTCGATGACCAGGTCGCCGTAGCGGATGTTGTCCTCGGCCAGGCCCGGGCGGATGCGGCGCAGCACCGCCCGGATGCGGGCGGCCAGCTCGGACATGGAGAACGGCTTGACGATGTAGTCGTCCGCTCCGGTGTCGAGGCCCCGGATGCGGTCGGATTCCTCGCCGCGGGCGGTCAGGATGATGATCGGCAGGTTGCGGGTCTCGGGTCGGGCCCTGAGACGGCGGCAGACCTCGACGCCAGACACCTTGGGCAGCATCCAGTCCAGCACCACCAGATCCGGCGGCCCTTCGTCGATCAGCAGCAGGGCCTCCTCGCCATCGGTGGCGACGGCGACGCGGAAGCCTTCCTTGTCGAGGTTGTACTGCAGAAGCGTGGCCAGGGACTCTTCGTCCTCGACCACCAGGATGTAGGGCTTCAACGCTCGGCTCCCGCCTGACGCAGCGCGTCCCACTTGGGCCGCTCGGTGGGCAACTCCTCGCCCGAGATCTCGTAGTGGACGATCTCGGCGATGTTGGTGGCGTGATCGCCGATGCGCTCGAGGTTCTTGGCGATGAACAGCAGGTGCGCGCCGGCGGTGATCGTCCGGGGGTCGCCCATCATGTAGGTGAGCAGCTCGCGGAACAGGCTGTCATAGTGCTCGTCGACCTCGTCGTCCTGCGACCACACCGCGATGGCGCGCTCGAGATCGCCTGTCGTGTAGGCGTCCAGCACTTCCTTCAAGCGCCCCGCCACCAGCCGGCCCATGCGTTCGATCGAGCGGGTCAGCGGGGTGACTGGCTCGGTGTCGGCCAGCACCGCGCCGCGCTTGGCGATGTTCTTGGCCAGGTCGCCGATGCGCTCGAGGTTCTGGGCGATCTTCATCGCGGCCACGGTGCGGCGCAGGTCCTGGGCGACCGGCTGGCGGAGGGCGATCAGGCGGATGGTCCGCCGCTCGATCTCCGTGTCCAGGGCGTCCAGCTTCAGGTCGCGCTCGATCACCGTCTGGACCAGGGTCAGGTCGCGATGGGTGACGGTGTCCAGAGCGTCGGAGACCTCAGCCTCGGCGAGCCCGCCCATCCTCGCCACGTCGGCGGCCAGATGGTTCAGCTCTTCGTCGTAGGCCTTGACGATATGATCGGCCATTC
>CAZTMF010000858.1:0-1230 GCA_964614675.1 uncultured Caulobacteraceae bacterium
ACCACGGCAAGACCACCATGGTCGACCGCCTGCTCGCCCAGTCCGGCGCCTTCCGCGCCAACGAAGCCACGGTCGACCGGGCCATGGACTCCAATCCCCAGGAGCGCGAGCGGGGCATCACCATCCTGGCCAAGTGCACCTCGGTGGTCTGGACCGGCAAGGACGGCGTCGAGACCCGCATCAACATCATCGACACCCCCGGCCACGCCGACTTCGGCGGCGAGGTGGAGCGGATCCTGGGCATGGTCGACGGCTGCCTGCTGCTGGTCGACGCCGAGGAAGGCGTCATGCCCCAGACCAAGTTCGTGCTCGGCAAGGCGCTGAAGCTCGGCCTCAGGCCGATCCTGGTGCTGAACAAGGTCGACCGGCCCCACGCCAATCCCGACAAGGTCCACAACGAGACCTTCGACCTGTTCGCCGCCATCGGCGCCACCGACGAGCAGCTGGACTTCCCGCATGTCTATGCCTCGGCCAAGCAGGGCTGGGCGGTCACCGACATGAACGACCCGCAGGAGAACCTGGCGCCCCTGTTCGAGACCATCGTCTCCCACGTGCCGGAGCCCAAGGCCGAGCACCACGAGAACGAGCCGCCACGTCTGCTGGCCGTGCTGATGGAAGCCGATCCCTATCTCGGCCGGCTGCTGACCGGCCGCGTGGAGTCGGGCCGCTTCGTTCCCAACATGGCGGTCCACGCCCTGTCCCCCGATGGCCAGGAAGTCGAGCGCGGCCGCATTTCGAAGGTGCTGGCGTTCCGGGGCCTGAAGCGCGTGCCGGTCGAGGTCGCCGAGGCCGGCGACCTCATCGCCATCGCGGGCCTCTCCAAGGCGACGGTGGCCGACACGGTCTGCGCGCCGGAGATCACCGAAGCCCTGCCGGCGCAGCCGATCGATCCCCCGACCATCGCCATCACCGTGTCGGTCAACGATTCTCCCCTGGCCGGCCGCGACGGGGACAAGGTGCAGTCGCGGGTGATCCGCGAGCGCCTGCTGCGCGAGGCCGAGACCAATGTGGCCGTGAAGATCGCCGAGACCACCGACAAGGACGCCTTCGAGGTGGCCGGCCGGGGTGAGCTGCAGCTGGGCGTCTTGATCGAGACCATGCGCCGTGAAGGCTTCGAGGTGTCGATCTCCCGTCCTCGCGTCGTCTACAGGACCGATCCCGACACCGGCCAGCGCCTGGAGCCGATCGAGGAGGTGGTGATCGACCTCGACGACGAATTCGCCGGCGTGG
>CAZTMF010000859.1:0-1224 GCA_964614675.1 uncultured Caulobacteraceae bacterium
CGTGATCGTCGGCGGCACGGGGCCGGACCACATCTCCGGCGGCGCTGGCGACGATGTGCTCACCGGCGGCGGCGGGGACGATAGGCTGGACGGCGGCGATGGGACGGACACCGCCGTGTTCGCCGGGACCTACGCCGCCTACGCCGTCTCGACCAGCGGGGACACGACCACGGTCACTGGTCCGGATGGGACCGACACCCTGACCGGTATCGAGACCCTGAAGTTCGACGACCGGACGGTCGATCTCGCCAGCGGCGGCCAGACGATTGCTGGAACCAGCAGCGCCGACGTCCTGGTCGGCGGCGCCGGGCCCGACCACATCTCCGGCGGCGCTGGTGACGACGCGCTCACAGGTGGCGCCGGGCCCGACACTCTCGACGGTGGCGACGGCGCTGATACCGCGGTCTTCGCCGGGACCTATGCCGCCTACGCCGTCTCGACCAGCGGTGACACCACCACGGTCACCGGTCCGGATGGGACCGACACCCTGACCAACGTCGAGACCCTGAAGTTCGACGACAGGACGGTGGACCTGGCCAGCGGCGGCCAGACGATCACGGGCACGGACGGCGCCGACGAGCTGATCGGCGGAACCGGGCCCGACCACATCTCCGGCGGTGCGGGGGACGATGTGCTGACCGGCGGCGCCGGGAACGACACCCTCGACGGTGGCGACGGAAGCGACACCGCCGTGTTCGCCGGGACCTACGCCGCCTATACCGTCTCCACCAGCGGGGACACGACCACGGTCACCGGCCCTGACGGGACCGACACCCTGACCGGGATCGAGACTCTCAGGTTTGACGACCGGGCGATCGACCTGGCCAGCGGAGCCCAGACCGTCACGGGAACGGATGGCGCGGACGTCATCGTCGGCGGCGCTGGGCCCGACCACATCTCCGGCGGCGCAGGCGACGACGTCCTCACCGGCGGCGCCGGGAACGACACCCTTGACGGCGGGGATGGGACGGACACCGCCGTGTTCGCCGGGACCTACGCCGCCTATGCCGTCTCCACCACCGGGGACACGACCACGGTCACCGGGCCTGATGGGACCGATACGCTCACGAATGTCGAGACCCTGAAGTTCGACGACCGGACGGTCGACGTGGCCAGCGGGGGCCAGACGATCACGGGCACGAATGGCGCCGACGAGCTGGTCGGCGGAACCGGGCCCGACCACATCTCCGGCGGTGCGGGGGACGATGTGCTGACCGGCGGCGC
>CAZTMF010000860.1:0-1221 GCA_964614675.1 uncultured Caulobacteraceae bacterium
TCTGGTCCATGAACTGCGAGAGCTGCGAGGAGCCGAAGAACTCCCGCACCGCCGCCGCCGCCGGCTTGGCGTTGATCAGGTCGTGCGGCATGACCGTGTCGATATCGACCGAGCTCATGCGCTCCTTGATCGCCCGCTCCATGCGCAGCAGGCCGACTCGGTACTGGTTCTCCAGCAGCTCGCCCACCGAACGGACCCGGCGGTTGCCGAGGTTGTCGATGTCGTCGATCTCGCCGCGGCCGTCGCGCAGGCCGACCAGGACCTTCAGCACCGCGATCACGTCGTCCTTGCGCAGGACACGGATGTCGTCGGGGCAGTCCTGCTCCAGGCGCATGTTCATCTTCACGCGGCCGACCGAGGAGAGGTCGTAGCGTTCGGAATCAAAGAACAGGCCCTGGAACATGGCCTCGGCGGCTTCCACCGTCGGCGGCTCGCCCGGGCGCATGACCCGGTAGATGTCGAAGAGGGCGTCTTCGCGGCCGGAGTTCTTGTCCACCCGGAGGGAGTTGCGGATGTAGGCGCCCACGGTGACGTGGTCGATGTCGAGCACGTCGATGGTCTCGAAGCCGCGGTCGGCCAGGGCCTGGATCATCGCCGCGTCCAGCTCGTCGCCGGCCTCGGCGTAAATCTCGCCGGTCTCCATGTTGACTTCGTCGCGCGCCAGATAGCGCCCGATCAGGGCGTCCGGCGGCAGCAGCAGGGTCTTGGCGCCGGCGTCGGCGATCTTCTTGGCCTGGCGGGCCGAGATCTTGGTTCCGGCCGGAGCCACTTCCTCGCCGGTGTCGGCGTCGATCAGGGGGAAGTCCGGCTTCACCCCGCGCCAGCGCTCGGCCTTGTAGGGCGTGGCCCAGCCGCCTTCACGGCGCTCGTAGGGAACCACGTCGTAGAAGGTGGTGAGGGTCTCCTCCCCGTCCATGCCCAGGGCGTAGAGGAAGGTCGTGGCCGGGAGCTTCCGGCGACGGTCGATACGCACATAGACGATGTCCTTGGCGTCGAACTCGAAGTCGAGCCAGGAGCCGCGGTAGGGGATCACCCGGGCGGCGAACAGCAGCTTGCCCGAAGCGTGGGTCTTGCCCTTGTCGTGGTCGAAGAAGACGCCCGGCGAGCGGTGCATCTGGGAGACGATCACCCGCTCGGTGCCGTTGACGATGAAGGTGCCCTTGTCCGTCATGAGCGGGATGTCGCCCATGTAGACGTCCTGCTCCTTGATGTCCTTCACCG
>CAZTMF010000861.1:0-1214 GCA_964614675.1 uncultured Caulobacteraceae bacterium
CGCTCGACCGGCTCTACGGCGCCCTCAGGCGCGCGGCCGACGTCCCCGCCGACGCGAACGGGCCCTCGCCCGCCTTCCTCGAGGCGCTGCACGACGACCTGGGCACGCCCCGGGCCTTCGCCGAGCTGTTCGCCCTGGCTTCGGCCCTGGAAACGGCCGCGCCCGAGGCCAGGGGCCAAATCAAGGGCGAACTCCTGGCCTCCGCCCGCCTCATGGGTTTCCTGGAAGCCGATCCCGAATCCTGGTTCCAGGGCGGGGCCGACGAGGACCTGAAGAGCAAGGTCGAGGCCCTGATCGCCGCCCGTATCGAGGCGCGCGCCGCGAAGAACTGGTCCGAGGCCGACCGCATCCGCGCCGAACTGACCGCCCTCAACATCGAGGTCATGGACAGCGCACAGGGCGCCACCTGGCGCATCAAAGAATCCACCTGAGCGGATCGTAGAATGGCGAAGGCGGCTTTCCGTATCGAACACCGGCTCGGCATTCCCGCGCCGGCGCATGTGGTCTGGCAGGTGCTGGCGGACCTGGAGCGCTGGGGGGAGTGGAACCCGCTCTATGCGCGTATCGAGGGGCGGCTGAGCATCGGCGCCCAGCTGAACGTGACCGAACAGCTGCCGGGCTTCGAGCCCGAACAGCTCGCGCCTTTTGTCGTCGACTGGGTGCCGGACTTCCAGATCATCTGGCGGACGTCGCAGTCCTTCGGCTTCCTGAAGCGCCTGCGCTATTTCGAGATCGACAGGCTGTCTGACGAGGGCTGCATCTTCGCCAACGGCGAGGACTGGTACGGCCGCCCGGCCCGCTACGTCACGCCCGCCAAGCGACGGGCCATGCGGGAGGCCTTCGAGGCCATGGGCGAGGCGCTGAAAGCGCGCGCCTTGGCCGTGTGGCGCGAAGAGGGCGGAGCCCCTACATCAGCGCCGGAATGATCGACGACCTCTATTCGGCGAAGATCCTGAGGCTCGCGGCCAACATGCCGCGCGCCGGACGGCTCGCCGCGCCCGACGCCTCGGCGGAGAAGGTCTCCAAGCTCTGTGGCTCGCGGGTGCTGGTCGACCTGAGGCTCGATGGCGACCAAGTGGCCGACTTCGCCCAGGAGGTGAAGGCCTGCGCCCTCGGCCAGGCCGCCGCGGCGGTGCTGGGCGAGCACGTCATCGGCGCACGGGTTGACGAAATCGAAAGCGCGCGCGATCAGCTTCGCGCGATGCTGAAGGCGG
>CAZTMF010000862.1:0-1214 GCA_964614675.1 uncultured Caulobacteraceae bacterium
CCAGGAGAAGGCCAAGGTGCGGGTGTTCTGCGAGAGCGAGTAGGCGGGGGGACGCTCAGACTGTCTCGCGGCCGAAGGGCTGGGCAAGCAACCGCTCGTAGTTGCGCCGCACCGTCCCGTAGCACTCGCAGGTGATCGCCTCGAGGCCCTTGCGGTCCAGGATGTCGACCACGCCGCGGCTGTAGCGGATCAGGCCGGCCGCCTGCAGGGTGCGCGCCACGACGGTCACCGTCGTGCGCTGAACGCCCAGCATGTCGGCGAGGAACTCCTGGGTCAGGCTGACCCGGTCGGTGTCGATGCGGTCGTGGCAGCACAGCAGCCAGCGGCAGAACCGCGCCTCCACGGAATGCAAGGCGTTGCAGGCGACCGACTGGATGGCGTGGCCGTAGAGCGCCTCGGCGTGGCGGTCGATCATGAAGCGCAGGCGCTCGCTCTTCTGGCAGGCCTGCTGCAGCTGCGCGGCGGCAAGGCGCGAGGCCGATCCGGCCACCTGGACGATCACCCGGCTCTGCGACTGGCGGGGATAGATGCCCGCCGGCAGCCCGACGGCCCCCTCGCGGCCGATGGTGGCGGACTCTATGGCCTCGCCGCTGTGCATCAGCGTCATCAAGGAAACCACCGCGTTGTGCGGAAAATAGATCAGGTCGATCTCGTCGCCGGGCTCGTAAAGCAAAGCTCCCTTTTCCAGGGCGATCTGCGTGAGTCCGCGCGAAAGCGTCCCCAGGTCTTCGGGGTCGAGCGATGCCAGCAGGTTATTCCTGGAATGCTGTAACGGCTGGTTCATTGCGAGCCGAAACGCCGTCCGCCAAATCCAGTTCCGAGCAGTCGCTGGTGCAGAATAGACAAATGTCGAGAAGACGACATATAGCACTTCATCTTGAGCTGACTTGTTCCTGGCAGCATCACATGCCCGATCTTGGGGACTTGATCAATTGTTCGAAGTCTCGCGAGTTTCGAGTCCATGCAACGACTGGCTCGGCTCGCGCAAGTCCCTCGGGCGCAAAGAGAAACGGCGGCCGCTGCTGCGACCGCCGCCAGGTTATTCAGAGGGCGCCCGCGCGGCGGGCCGCCCCGATTTCGCGTGGATCGGCCTGTTTCGGCCGAATCGCTCTCCGCTATTGTCCGCGGGGCGAGATCTTGGTGGAGGGCACCCAGCCCCGGTTGCCGTTCTCGTCGTCGACTTCCCACCAGACGCCATTCTTCTGGCCGGTGGG
>CAZTMF010000863.1:0-1208 GCA_964614675.1 uncultured Caulobacteraceae bacterium
TGCGCCGGGGTCGGCCTGGGCGCCTGGGCCGCCCAGCCCGCCCAGATGCACATTATCGCGCCGAAGCCGGTGGATAGGGTCGCTGAACCCGGCCCCCGGCGCCAAACACCTGCCGACGCGGCGACCTCCCCGATCGCCGTTGCGCCGGGCGAGACGTCCCCGACGCCCGATCGCGCCGTCGCTGAGACCGATGCCGCAGCCTCCCGCTTGGCGCCCGAGCCCTCGCCGTCCGTGGAGAGCGTGAGCGCCTCGGACCTGTCGCTCGCGCCCATGGCGAACGTCGAGGTCTCGAAGGCCTCGCTGATCCGCGTGAGCGACCAGACGCCGGACGCAGGCCAGGGCCCCGGCCACTATGTGCAGGAGTCAGGCCTGCAGAAGAGCATGGACTGCCGCGACTCTGGGCTGCCGGGCGCCTGGCACACGCTCAGCACCCCCCCGATCGCTCAAGGACACGTCATCACGAACTTTCACTACGAGCTTCGTGGCGACAACAGATGCGGAGCCGGATCTCAATTCCACCCGGCGTCCGCCCAATGCGAGGTGGTGACCGACAGGCCCGACAGGAAGACCGTCCGGTTCCAGCTGCTCGTCAATGGCGACAACTGCTTTTCCTACACCGCCTTTGCGCAGGACGGTCCTCACCACGACGCAGAGGCGCACGGAACCATCACCCAGCCCGGCGCCGTCACCCAGAGCCGGATGGTGCTCAGCTACGACGTGCAATAGGCCGCGGCGGCCTCTGCGGCCCCGCTTCTTTGACAGCCCCGGCGGCCATGGTACCGCTGGAGCAACCAAGGGCGCGGCCAACGCGCCTTGCGGCCTGTCGGGGGAGGACGTCGTGCGAGTGCTCGCAACCTTGATCATCATAATATTGGCGGGCCTGCCTGCCCTGTTTGCGGGCTGGCCGGGCGATACCCCGGCCTTCTTCGACAGCCTCTCGAACGGGGTTCCCGGCAGCATCGCGGCCATGGCCGTGCTGCTGCTGGCCTTCGTGGTCATCGCGGCGGTCTGCGGCGTCATCGCCCGCAGCGCCAACGCAGGCGACAAGGAGGCCGGCCGATGATCTCGATCGGAATCGTCTGCTTCCTCGTCACCGTCGCCCTGACGCTGGCGATCACCGCCTGGGCCTCGCGCAAGAGCTCGAGCCGTTCGGCCATGTACGCCGCCGAGGGCAAGGTCACCGGCGGCCAGAACGGCCTGGCCATCGC
>CAZTMF010000864.1:0-1207 GCA_964614675.1 uncultured Caulobacteraceae bacterium
CCTCGTTCTGGATCAGCTCGGCGTCCTGGCAGCCGGCCGGCAGGGCCCTGAAGCGGGCCAGGAGGTCCTCTATCGCCGCCCGCTCCCTGGGATCGGGCGACCGGAAGCGTTTGTTCGGTCGGACGAAGTCCTCGTAGTAATTGAGGGCGTAGTCAGCGAGCTTGTCGAGCAGGGGCTGGGTCTGCGGCGTCGCGCCCGGGATGTAGCGGCCCAGGAACCCCCAGAGGATCTCCTTGGTCGAGGCGTCGGCCGCCGAGACCAGGTTCAGCATCAGGCTGAAGGAGACCGGCGAGCCCTTCTGCGGGGGCTGGCCGCCGTGGACGTGCCAGACCGGGTTGTCGAGCTGGGCGTCGGTCCCACCCTCGGCCGCCTTGCGATGGAAGGCGTCGAGCTGCTGCAGGTACTCGTCGGTCGCCTTGGGGATGACGTCGAAATACAGCCGCTTCGCCGACTTGGGCGACTGCTGCATGTAGTAGGCGAGGCTCTCGGGCGCGCCGTAGCGCAGCCACTCCTCCATGGTCAGGCCGTTGCCCTTGGACTTGGAGATCTTCTGGTTGTTCTCGTCCATGAAGAGCTCGTAGTGGAAGCCCTCCGGCGGCTCGCCGCCCAGGATCCTGCAGATCTTGTTGGAGACCTTCACCGAGTCGACCAGGTCCTTGCCCGACATCTCGTAGTCCACGCCCAGCGCGGCCCAGCGCATGGCCCAGTCGGGCCGCCACTGCATCTTCACCCCGCCGCCGGTGACCGGGACCTCGGTCAGCTCGCCGTCCTCGTCGGGGAAGACGATGGTGCCGCGCTCCACATGGCGTTCCACGGTGGGGGCCTGCAGCACCCGGCCGGACTTGGGGCTGATCGGCAGGAACGGCGAATAGGTGGCGCGCCGCTCTTCGCCCAGGGTCGGCAGCATCACCGCCTGGATCTGCTCGAAGCGCTCCAGCGCCAGCAGCAGGGTCGCGTCGAACCGCCCGCCGCGATAGCAGGCGGTCGAGGACATGAACTCGTAGTCGAAGCCGAAGCCGTCCAGGAAGGCGCGCAGGCGGGCGTTGTTGTGGGCGCCGAAGCTCTCGTACTCGCCGAACGGGTCGCGCACGCTGGTGACCGGCTTGTCGCGGTCTTCCTCGAGAATATGCCGGTTGGGCACGTTGTCGGGGATCTTCCTCAGGCCGTCCATGTCGTCGGAGAAGGCGAACAGGCGGGTGGGAATCTC
>CAZTMF010000865.1:0-1206 GCA_964614675.1 uncultured Caulobacteraceae bacterium
TGGCCGCCGAGGACCTCGACGAGCACATGGTCACCCGCCCGCCGGTGGTGACCGTTATGGGCCACGTCGACCACGGCAAGACCAGCCTGCTGGACGCCATGCGCTCCACGGACGTGGCCTCCGGCGAGCATGGCGGCATCACTCAGCACATCGGCGCCTATCAGGTGCGGCTGGAGAACGGCCAGCGCGTGACCTTCCTGGACACGCCCGGCCACGCCGCCTTCTCGGCCATGCGGGCGCGCGGCGCCAACATCACCGACATCGTCATCCTGGTGGTGGCGGCCGACGACGGGGTCATGCCCCAGACCATTGAGGCGATCCATCACGCCAAGGCGGCGGGCGCCCCGATCATCGTGGCCATCAACAAGATCGACAAACCCGACGCAGATCCGACCCGGGTGATCAACGAGCTGCTGCAGCACGAGATCGTGGTCGAGAGCCTGGGCGGCGAAACCCAGGCGATCGAGGTCTCGGCGATCAAGAAGACCGGCCTCGAGAACCTGGTCGAGGCGATCCTGCTCCAGTCCGAGGTCATGGAGCTGAAGGCCAATCCGGACCGCACCGCCGAAGGCGTGGTGGTCGAGGCCAAGCTCGATCGCGGCCGGGGCCCGGTGGCCACGGTGCTGGTCAAGCGCGGCACGCTCAAGCGCGGCGACATCGTGGTGGCCGGTTCGGCCTGGGGCCGCGTGCGCGCCCTGGTCAACGAGCGCGAGGAACAGGTCCCGGATGCGGGTCCGTCGGTGCCGGTCGAGATCCTGGGCCTGGATTCCACGCCCGAGCCCGGCGAGCCTTTCGCCGTGGTCGAGAACGAGGCCCGCGCGCGGGAGCTGACCGAGTATCGCGAGCGCAAGCGGCGCGAGAAGTCCTTCGCCCCTCCGGGCGCCGGCGCTTCGCTGGCCGACATGATGGCCAAGTTGCAGGCCAAGACCGTGCGCGAGCTGCCCGTGATCATCAAGGCGGACGTGCAGGGGTCGGCGGAAGCCATCGTCGGATCGCTGGAGAAGATCTCCACCGACGAGGTGCGGGCGCGGATCATCCTCTCCGGGGCCGGCGCCATCACCGAGTCGGACGTGCTGCTGGCCAAGGGCTCGAGCGCCCCGATCCTCGGCTTCAACGTCCGCGCCTCCAAGCAGGCGCGCGACCTCGCGGAGCGCGAAGGCGTCGAGATCAGGTACTACGCGATCATCTACGACCTGATCGACGACA
>CAZTMF010000866.1:0-1206 GCA_964614675.1 uncultured Caulobacteraceae bacterium
CGTTCACGGTGGCCGAGATCGACGAGGCCTGCAAGCAGACCGCCGCCAAGAACGGCTTCACGGACTGCTACGTCCGGCCCCTGGCCTGGCGCGGGCCCGAGCAGATGGGCGTCTCGGCCCAGTCGACCAAGATCCACGTGGCGGTCGCGACCTGGGCCTGGGCCAGCTACTACGACCCGGCTCAGCTCAGGAAGGGCATCCGCCTGACCTACGCCAAGTACAAGCGGCCCTCGCCCGAGACGGCGCCCACGGCCTCCAAGGCCGCGGGGCTCTACATGATCTGCACCATCTCCAAGCACGCGGCCGAGAAGGAGGGCTATTCCGACGCCCTGATGCTCGACTGGCGCGGCTATATCGCCGAGACCACCAGCGCCAACATCTTCCTGGTGCGCGACGGGGTGATCCACACCCCCAAGCCCGACTGCTTCCTGGATGGCATCACCCGCCGCTCGGTGATCGGCCTGGCCCAGAAGATGGGCTTCGAGGTGGTCGAACGGCATATTCCCGGAGAAGAGCTGGGCACCTTCTCGGAGGTGTTCGTCACCGGCACAGCCGCCGAGGTGACCCCCGTCGGCGAGATCGGCGAGCACAAGTTCACGCCCGGCAACCTCACCTTCTCGCTGATGGACGACTTCGCGAAGATGGTTCGGCGGCAGCTGGTGGCGGCCTAGCCGGCCGCCGCCGTCGTTCCCGCGATGAACCCGCCGCCGAGGACGCGCGAGCGGCTGTCCGTATCGTAGAGCACGCACGCCTGGCCCGGGGAGACACCCTCCTCGGGCTGGTCGAACACCACCTGAGACTCACCGTCCGCGACCACGAGCCGGGCCGGGGAGGGCGGGCGGGTGGAGCGCACGCGCGCCAGCACTGGCAGTCCGGCTTCGGCGGCGTCGTCCAGCGTTGGCTCGTCGCCCAGCCAGTTGGTTTCCTTCAGCGTCAGGCTGCGGGTCAGGAGCGCCTCGCGGGGGCCGACGATCACCTCGCGGCGCTCGGCGTCCAGGCGCACCACGAACAGCGGCTCGCCCAAAGCGACGTTCAGGCCCCGCCGCTGGCCCACGGTGTAGCGCGTGATCCCTTCGTGGCGGCCCAGCACCCGGCCGTCCAGGTGGACAATGTCGCCAGGCACCGCGCCTTGGGGCCTCAGCTTGTCGACGATGGTGGTGTAGCGGCCCTCGGGCACGAAGCAGATGTCCTGGCTGTCGGGCTTGG
>CAZTMF010000867.1:0-1206 GCA_964614675.1 uncultured Caulobacteraceae bacterium
CCTGTCGGCCGCCGCGCATGTGCGGGCCTTGCAGGAGGACTGACAGCCCCGCCGCCGGCGCTGACTTGGCGTGGGCGATTGGGGGTCTCGCCGCGACATGCCGACCGAGTCTGCCAAGGCGGGCCAGATCATCGAAGCAGAGGACCCCAAGGGTCCCGGCGAGGGCAGGGCCGGCGGCATCGTGCTGGCGCGCCACGGCGAGCCGGCGCTATCGCGCAAGGTCAGGCTCTCCTCGCGGGAATACAAGGAATGGTGGGCGCTCTATGAGGCCGGCGGCATCCTGGCCGGCCAGTCGCCGCCCGAGCATCTGGTGAAGGCCGCCGCGAAGGCCGGGGTGATCTTCACCTCCACCCGGCGCAGGGCGATGGAGACCGCCAGGGCCCTGATCGAGGGGCGCGACTTCACCCATGAGGAGCGGTTCATCGAGGCGCCTCTGCCGCCGCCGCCGGCGCCCGATTTCATCAAGCTCTCGCCCAAGGCCTGGGGCGTGATCTCGCGGCTCACATGGTGGCTGGGGGGGCATCGTGGCGAGGAGACCCGCCCGGCGGCCCAGAAGCGCGCCGCCGAGGCCGCCCGCATGCTCGACGAGGTCGCCCGGCGCGGCGAGGACGTGCTGGTGGTGGCCCACGGCTTCTTCAACACCATGATCGGGATGGAGCTGAAGAAGCGCGGCTGGCGCCTGGTGAAAGGCCGCGGCTGGCGATACTGGTCGACGCGATACTACCAAAGGTAGTGAGCGCTCGCTCCGAGCGAATCACCTCATTGCCAGCCGCCAGCGGCGCCCTATGGTGGAGCAATCCAGTTCAGCGGCGGGCGCCATGGGCGACGAAACCGACATTTCAGCACTGTCTTTCGAGCAGGCCCTGGCCGAGCTCGAGAAGATCGTCGCCGAGCTGGAATCCGGCCAGGCTCCCCTCGAGCGCTCGATCGAGATGTACGAGCGCGGCGCCCTGTTGAAGGCCCATTGCGAGGGCCGCCTGGAGGCGGCGCGGCTCAGGGTCGAGAAGATCGTCATGGGTCCCGGCGGCCAGGCCGAACGGGTCGAGCCCGCCGAATTCTCATAAGGGGCGGGGAGGAAGCTGGCGTGAAGGCCCTGACCCTCGCCGAGCGGATCTCCGAAACCGCCGATCTGGTGACAGTCGCCCTGGACCAGCTGCTGCCCAGGGCCGAGGGGCCCGAGGCGCGCCTGACCGAGGCCATGCGCTA
>CAZTMF010000868.1:0-1202 GCA_964614675.1 uncultured Caulobacteraceae bacterium
GGCAGGCCCAGCGACGACATCTCCGCCAGGTTGGCGCCCTTGCCGCCCAGCAGGTTCTTCATCGAGGCGTCGCCGTCGGCCCGCCCGCCCCCGAAGGCGTAGACCCAGCGGGTGATGGTGGCGGTGTCGGTCATGCCTGAACTCCGCGGGCGGTGAAGAGGTGGGTCGTGCGAACGCTAACCGGCGACCTGCGAGAAATCCGCCACCTGGCCCATGGCGCCCTGCACCTGGGATAGCAGCCGTAGCCGATTTTGCCGCACTGCAGCATCGTCTGCATTCACTAGCACCCGATCGAAGAAGGCGTCCACCGGCCCGCGCAGTCCAGCCAGCGCCGCCATGGCGGCTTCGAAATGCTCGCTCTCGAGTTCGGTTGCGACCCTGGGCGCCGCAGATTCGAGCGCCGCGTGCAGCGCCTTCTCCTCGGGGGCGGCGAACAGGGCCGGATCGACCGGGCCGCCGTAGCCTTCGGCTTCCTTGGGATTCTTCTTGGTTTCGGCTTTCAGGATATTGGCGGCGCGCTTGTAGCCGGCGAGCAGGTTCCTGCCGTCCTCGGTCTTCAAGAACCCATCCAGCGCCTCGACGCGAGCGACGATGCGGACGAGGTCGTCATCACCGAGTGCGAACACGGCATCCACGAGGTCATGACGTTTGCCTTGATCGCGCAGCAGCACCTTCAGGCGGTCGGCGAAGAACGGCGGAACCTCCTCGGTGAGGGCGACCATTTCACCAGCGAGCAGAGTCGCGGCATTCGATGAGGTCGCTGCATTGGCCCATGCAACCAGCTGACGGACGGGCAGCCTCAATTCGTTCTGGAGAATGATCCGGATCACACCAAGCGCCGCGCGGCGCAGGCCGTATGGGTCCCGGGAACCGGTGGGCTTCTCCCCAATTGCAAAGAAGCGAACGAGGGTGTCGAGCTTATCCGCCAGAGCGACGGCTACCGCGACCGAGGTCGCCGGCAGGGCGTCGGTCGGACCCTGCGGCCGGTAGTGATCATGGATCGCGTCGGCGATCTCATCCGCCAACCGGCCCGCGCGGGCATAGTAGCCGCCCATGATCCCCTGCAGTTCGGGGAACTCGCCGACCATGCCCGAGGCTAGGTCGGCCTTGGCCAGGCGCGCGGCTTCGGCGACAGTGTCCGGATCGGCGCCCACGAGGGGGGCGATCTCGCGGGCCAGTGTCTGGATGCGCAAGACCCGCTA
>CAZTMF010000869.1:0-1194 GCA_964614675.1 uncultured Caulobacteraceae bacterium
GGCTGGGGCGGCTGGTGGTTCTGGGACCCGGTGGAGAACGCCAGCTTCATGCCCTGGCTGGCCGGCACGGCTCTGCTGCATTCGGCCATCGTCACCGAGAAGCGCGGCGCACTCGGCGGCTGGACGGTGTTCCTGGCGCTCCTGGCCTTCAGCCTCTCGATGCTGGGCGCTTTCCTGGTGCGCTCGGGGGTGCTGACCTCGGTCCACGCCTTCGCCATGGACCCCAAGCGCGGCATCCTGCTGCTCGCGATCATGGGCCTGGCCGCGGGCGGCGGTTTCCTGCTGTTCGCCCTGCGCGCGCCCAAGCTGAAGCCGTCGGGGCTGTTCGCGCCGGTGAGCCGCGAGGGCGCGCTGGTGCTGAACAACCTGTTCCTGGCGGCCGCCACCGCGACGGTGCTGCTCGGCACCCTCTACCCCCTGATCCGCCAGGCCCTGACGGGCGAGCCGATCTCGGTGGGCCCGCCTTTCTTCAACCTGACCTTCGCGCCCCTGATGGGCGCTTGCCTGCTGCTGCTGCCGGCGGGGCCGCTGCTCACCTGGAAGCGCGCCGACGCCCTGGGCGCGGTCCAGAGGCTGTGGGCCGCGGGCCTGCTCGCCGGGCTCGCCGGCGCGGCCGTGCTCCTGCTGAAGAGCCCGAGGGCCATCCCGACCGCGCTCGGCGTGGCGCTCGGCATGTGGCTGGTGGCCGGCGCCCTGGCCGAGATCGCCGAGCGGATCCGCTTCGGACGGGCCTCCCCGGCCGAGATCGGCCGCCGGCTGAAGGGCCTGCCCCGCGGCGCCTGGGGCATGAGCCTGGCCCATGCGGCGCTCGGCCTGTTCGTCCTGGGCGCCTGCTTCGAGAGCGCCTTCAAGGTCGAGGCCGCCCAGAACCTCAGCGTCGGCCAGTCCATGCGGCTCGGGGCCTACACCCTGACCCTCGAGCGGGTCGGCGCGGTCCAGGGACCGAACTTCGACGCCGAGCGGGCGCTGATCGGCGTGGCGCGCGGCGGCAAGCCGCTCTGCCTCGCCGCGCCCGAGCGGCGCCTCTACCAGCCCGGCGGTCAGACCACCTCGGACGTGGCCATCTGCCAGAAGGGGCTCGACGACATCTATGTGGTGGTCGGCGACCGCCGGCCGCTGGCGGACGGGACACTGGCGTGGGTGGTGCGCGGCTTCTTCAATCCCTGGGCGCGGCTGATCTTCTTCGGCCCGATC
>CAZTMF010000870.1:0-1190 GCA_964614675.1 uncultured Caulobacteraceae bacterium
GCGGAACCGGCCCGCGGCCAACTTTTCCCGCGCCTGGGCGAGGGAGATCACCGTTTCGGGAACGGGCAGGCCGGCCTCCCGCAGGGCGAGGAAGGCGAGCCACTTGTCGAAGGCCGCCTCGGCGGATGTCCGGCTGGGAAGGATCGCCTTGACCCCGATCGCCGCGAAAGCGTCCCGATGCGCCGACAGGGCGACCACGTCCGGATCGTAAAAGGACAGCAGGCCCCCGATCTCATGTCGGCGACAGGCCTCCAGCACCGCCGGCGCGTATTCGTCCGAGGCGATGGGGGGCATCAGGAGGCCGAGGTCGCACTGGGCGAAGCCCGGCGTCCACGGCGTATTGCTCGTGCCGACGATCTTCTCGTTCGCCAGCAGATGGGGTCGGAAGTAGTCGGCGATGTATCCGCGCTTGCCGATGCAGGAGAGCAGCAGGTTCACCCGCCGACGCCCAAAGGACCCTTGCGGCTCGCCATGTCAGGAGAGCACCTTCGGTCCCGAGGGGCTCATGCTCGCCCGGCCCGCCAGCAAGACCGCGGCGGAGGCGATTTCACCACGGCTCCGAAGGCGCTCGATCTGCCCGACGGACAAGCAGCTCCTTCGAAACTCGTCCTGCAGCTCGCCTCTGCTGGCCATGTCGGCCCAACGGCGCCAGTGCGGGGCGAAGCCTGCTGGCAGCGCCTCCTGAAGCAAGAACATGTTCCGCACGTGATCTATCTTCCGCGCGAAGCGCCGGTAGGTCGACAGAGCGGCATGGGCTAGGACGATCTCTCGCGACATCACGGTCCTGTCGTCGCACCCGGGCTTCAGTGTGGCGTTGTGCGTTCCAGCGTGAAGCGCTTCCAGCATGTGGGGCCGGACCGCGAGTTTTGGAAGAGGAACAAGCTTCAGCCAGTAGTCCGTAAGGCCGAGCTGCGGTCGGACGCCGCCCCTGGGCGTCACGTAGAGATCGAGCTTTGAATAGTCGTCTTCCGATGGCGGCAGCGTGACGGGCAAGCCCTGCTCCCCGAGCACCATGTTGTAGCGGGGAAGCCGGAGGAGGTTCGCCTCGACGGGGGCGAGAGCCCGTTTGAGATCGCCGCCAGGCGCCAGCGGGAACTCGTCGGCGTCGAGGATCAGGGTCCAATCCGCCTTGCTCTGGCTGATCGCGGCGGCGTTGCGCCTGCGCCAACCTTCGAGGGGTTCGGCGTTGG
>CAZTMF010000871.1:0-1182 GCA_964614675.1 uncultured Caulobacteraceae bacterium
GGTTGGCCAGGGCGTCGAACTCGCCATAGGTGAGGGTCTTGCCTTCGAACTGCAGGGCCGGCCGCTCGCGGAAGCGGTTCACCGCTTCCTCGATGTCGTCGCAGGACAGCTGCGGCGAGTCGGCGGCGACCGAGCGGACCCTGTTCAGGGTGCGGATCAACGGGCGCAGGAAACGCCATTCCCGCCTGATCCGCGTGGCCAGACTCATCAAACGCCTCCTCGCCGGCCCAGGATGCCTGTGGCGGGGGGCGGGTCAAGGCGGCCGGAACGCCGCAGCGACGTGTTGAAAAGAAGGGCGGAGGCCGAAGCCTCCGCCCAGGGGGGTCACTTGCCGTCGACGGTGAAGGCCAGGAGCAGGTTCTGGGCCCGGGGATTGGAGGATTGGTAGCCGGAGACCTGGAACAGGGTTCCCCCGGCCACGGTCGCTCCGGCCGCGTTCATGGTGTCGCCTTTCATGGGCGCGGCGGCGTTGAGCGGATGGAACTGCGTCTGGCCGACGTCGAGGCTCCAGATCACCTTGCCGGTCCTGGCGTCATAGGCCCTGAGGAAGCCGTCCATGGAGCCTTCGACCACCACTCCGCCGATGGCCGTGGGCGCCGCCGAGAGGCCGTTGGTGCAGATGCCAACGAGCGAACCCTTGGGGGCGACGGCGCAGTTCGCCTCCGCCGCGGGAGTCGACCAGACCAGCCGGCCGTCGGAGATGCGCACGGCGTACATGCCGGGCTTGACCTGGTCCTTGGGGCCGAAGGGATCGGCGATCGGCACGTAGACCTGGCCCAGGTCGGCGGCCATGCCCCATTCGACGCCGCCGAGCGGTCCGCCCATGCCGGGCTTCGCGCGCCAGAGCAGCTGACCCTTGCGGTCGGGATCGAGCGCGGTCACTTCGGCCGACTTCTGCCCCGCGATCAGCACGCTGCGCCCGCCCGGCAGCTCGCGCAGGATCGGCGACGCCCCGAAGTCGTGGTCCGGTCCGATCGTCCGGGGGCAGGAAGCCGGCTGGTCCTTCGAGCCGGTGCAACCCACCAGGTAGTTGTCGTCGGCGGTGATCTGGCGGCTCCAGCGCACCTCGCCGGAGATCAGGTCCATGGCCACGACGGCGTCCGATCCGGTGTTCGGCGCGTCGGTGTAGGAATCGCCGGTGGCGACGTAGAGCGCGCCACGCTTCGGATCGATGGTCGGGGC
>CAZTMF010000872.1:0-1174 GCA_964614675.1 uncultured Caulobacteraceae bacterium
GTCGCTCCAGGCGCCGATGCCGGTCTGCGCATCGGGCGTGATGTTGCTGGAATAGAGGGTCCCGAAGGCGGTGCGGATCGCCCGCCCGCCCGCGAAGGGCCTGCCGCCCGGGGCGGTGTGGCAGCTCTCGCAGTCGGCGGCCTGGGTCAGGTACCGGCCGCGCGTGAGGATGTCCGCCCGGGCAAGCTCGGGCGGCGCGCCGGTCGGCGAGGGTCCGGCATAGGCCTGGCCGGCCGAGGTCCTGGCGAAGGCGAGCGGACCGGGGCCGGTCGCCATCCAGACGACCGCGCCAAGCGCGGCCGCCACGGCCACGACGATCAGCAGCAGGAACGCGCGCAGGAGCTTCACGCGGACGCCCTCCCCGCCAGGACATCGGGATCCACAGGCAGGGTCCGGATGCGCTTCCTGGTGGCGGCGAAGATGGCGTTGGTCAGGGCGGCGGGCGCGGCGACCGTGCCGCATTCGCCGATGCCGCCGGGCGCCTCGCCGCTGGGGACGATGTGGACCTCGATGTCGGGCGCCTCGTCGATGCGCAGCATCCGGTAGTCGTGGAAGTTGCTCTGCTGCACCCGGCCGCGGTCGATGGTGATCTGGCCGTGGAGCGCGGCGGTCAGGCCGAAGATGATCCCACCCTGGATCTGGGCCTCCACGGTGTCCGGATTGACCACCACCCCGCAGTCGATGCCGCAGACCACGCGGCGCACGCGCACCTGGCCCTCCGGGTCGACCTCGACCTCGGCGATGGTGGCGAGGAAGGTCCCGAAGGCGGTCTGGATCGCGACGCCCCGGCCGCGTCCCGCCGGCAGGGCCTGGCCCCACCCCGACCTGGCGGCGGCGAGGTCGAGCGCGGCCCGAAGCCTCGGGGTCTTGCCGATCAGGGCGCGGCGGAAGGCGACCGGATCGGCGCCGGCCTTGTCGGCCAGTTCGTCGACGAAGCTCTCGACCACGAAGACGGTGTGCCCGGGCCCGACGCCCCGCCAGAAGGCCGTCGGGACGCCAGGCGGCTCCTGGCGCACATACTCGACCCGCACGTTGGGAATCTCGTAGGGCATGTCGACCGCGCCCTCGACGGCGTCGCTGTCAATGCCGTTCACGAAGGCGGGCGGGGCGTAGCGGGCCAGGACCGAGGAGCCGGCGATGCGGTGGCGCCAGGCCGTGGGCCGGCCGTTCTCCA
>CAZTMF010000873.1:0-1172 GCA_964614675.1 uncultured Caulobacteraceae bacterium
CCAATTCCGCCTCATAAGACTCTCCGAGTTTGTTTCTGCCCTGAATGCGGTGCCGTCCCTTGACCGGGGCTTTCTTCATTTCAGCGGCCACGGTAGTGCCGGCATCTTTCGCCAACCGGTCCACACAGGTGCGAACCAGGAAGTTGGTCCCCAACTCGTCGGCCAGGCTGAATAACTCAAAGATGTCGCTCTCCCGATCTCCTATATGCACACAGTCGCCGGGATTGCTGGTAAGGGCCGTGGCCTGGCGCAGATTCTCCAACCAGCGGATGCTCTCCTTCTCTGCTATCGGCACCCGGGTCGGATTGATCTTCTTTTTCAGGGCGTTGCAGCCTTTGAACTGTTTGCGGGTCCAGAACTTGATGGCCGCCAACCCAAGAGGCAGTCCCTCCAAGGTGATCGCCAGGCTGCTGTGCATCAAAATGCCGCGCACCGTAATGAACCGGATGCGTCCATCTTTTCCCTTGCCGTTGCCCCAAGCCGGCCGACCCAGGAGACCAATCTTGGAATCCTTGTCCCGCTGAAAGGAAAACTCACTGGTGTCATGGAGCATCAGAATCTTCTGCTTCACCTGTAAAAGCCGCTCACGCGTGGCTTGGAAATGCCCCGCCATGATCTGGTCCTCGCTCACCTCAGCATTGGAGAAAAAGCGGTAAGCCGCCTTGGTGTTGGCCCAATCCTGACAGGCATACGGAATACTTTCGCCGATTCCTTCGGACATCATCCCCAGTAGTTTACCGAAACGCTTGGCCAGCCGCGCATCCTTAAAACTGCACCCTGCCACTTCCTGCTCAATCCAACTATCGGTGGCCGGGTCTTTGGGGATTGTTTCTGATTTCTTGGACGCTTTATGGATTCGCATCCCTATTATCCACCACAGGTGGCTAAATTTGTACATTTTATTCGTAAAGAATCTCCATCCTCGCCATATATTTGTGGGTAATTGAAAGGACGCCGAAAGCCGTGCCTGCCTTCTGGGGCGTTGTGCTCGTGACCGAGAACGAAACTGTGGCGCCGGCAGTCACCTCTATGTTGGCCGAAGTGCCGGTGATGCTGGACGAGATTGTGTCTGTTGCCGTTATGGCCTGGCTTCCGGCAGTTTTCAATGTCACGGAGAAAACTGTCGTGCCGCTGGTGAGGGCGGAATTGACCGGCAGAATTGATTGAAAATC
>CAZTMF010000874.1:0-1171 GCA_964614675.1 uncultured Caulobacteraceae bacterium
TGGGCTTCGCCTATCGCGAGATCCGCCAGTCGTTCATCGACATGGAGGCGATGCTCCAGCTCAGGCGAGAGAAGCCCGATGTGGGCGAGGCTCAGGACGCGGTCGACCTGCCCCCCTCCCCGCCCGGCCGCGGCGGCGATCTGGTGTTCGAGGACGTCTCCTACCGACATTCGGCCCGCGCCGAGGGCCTTCGCGACGTCAGCTTCCGGGCCCCGCCGGGCGCCACCGTCGCCCTTGTCGGACCCTCGGGCGCCGGCAAGACCACGGCCGTGCGCCTGGCGCTGCGGCTGCTGGACCCGCAGTCCGGGCGGGTGACGCTGGACGGCTGTGATCTGAAGAAGGTGCGGCAGGAATCGCTTCGGCTCGCCGTCGCCCTGGTGCCCCAGGAGGTCGCCCTCTTCAACGACACCATGCGGGTCAACATCGGATTCGGGAAGCCCGACGCCACCGAGGAGGAGATCTGGGCCGCCGCCGAGGCCGCCGAGCTCGGCGCCTTCATCCGCGCCCTGCCCGAAGGGATAGAGACCAAGGTCGGCGAACGGGGATTGAAGCTTTCAGGCGGCGAGCGTCAGCGCGTGGGCATCGCCCGGGCCCTGTTGGCCGATCCGCGCGTGCTGATCCTCGACGAGGCCACCAGCGCCCTGGACGGCAAGACCGAGGCGGCGATCCAGGCGACGTTGCGGCGCGCCCGCAGGGGCCGCACCACCCTGGTGGTCGCCCACCGGCTGTCAACCGTGGCCGACGCCGACGAGATCCTGGTGATCCGGGCGGGCCGCGTGGCCGAGCGCGGCGACCATTCGGCGCTCCTCGCCAGGGACGGCGAATACGCCTCCCTCTGGCGACGCCAGGTCAGGGAAGCCTAGCGGCGGAAGAAGAACGGCCGCGCCCGAGGGGCGCGGCCGCAAAAAAGCCGATCGGTAAGGAAGGGAGGGGTCCGATCAGCGGTACTGTTGCAGACGCGTCGTCCTGAGACCGGGCAGACCGTATCGATCGATCGACTGCTGCCAGTTCAGGAACTCTTCGTTCGTCAGGCTGTAGCGCTCGCACGCTTCGTCCAGGGTCAGGAGCCCGCCGCGGACGGCGGCCACGACCTCGGCCTTGCGCCGGATCACCCAACGCTGAGTGTTCGGCGGCGGCAGATCGCCCAGCGTCAGGGGCGCGCCGGTCGGAC
>CAZTMF010000875.1:0-1165 GCA_964614675.1 uncultured Caulobacteraceae bacterium
CCGCGGCGTCCGCTGGACCCGCCAGACACAGGAGACGATGACATGAGCAAGGAAATCTACGACCGCGGCCTGGAGATCCGGAAGTCGGTGCTGGGCGCCGAGTACGTCGAGAACGCGCTGAAGAACAAGGACGAGTTCACCGGCCCGCTGCAGGACCTGGTCACCGAATACTGCTGGGGCTGGGCCTGGGGCCGCGAGGAGCTGTCCAAGCGCGACCGCAGCCTGATCAACCTGGCCATGATCTCGATCCTGAACCGCCAGCACGAGCTGCGCGTCCACGTGAAGGGCGCCATCCGCAACGGCGTCACCAAGGAGGAGATCCGCGAGGTCCTGCTCCAGGTCGGAATCTACGGCGGCATCCCCTGCGCGGTGGACTCCTTCCGCACGGCGAAGGAAGCCCTGGCCGAAATGGACAAATAGCCTCCCTCCCCCCAGGGGGAGGGATCGAGGGAGGGGGTCCAAAGGCCCCCTCCACCTCGAAAACTGTTCCGCCGCACGAAGCTGGGAGTCCTGCGCGGACCCCCACCCCTGCTCCTCCCCCTGAAGGGAGAGGGGGAACTTTGAGGGACCCCAGAATGCAAAAGCACCAGATGCTGATCGGCGGGCAGTGGGCCGATCCGGCCGGGGGGCAATGGTTCCCGTCCGAGAACCCGTTCACCGGCCAGGCCTGGGCCGAGATCCCGCGCGGGAACGCCGAGGATGTCGACAAGGCGGTGAAGGCCGCCTGGGGCGCCTTCCGAGGCCCCTGGCGCGCCATGACCGCCTCGGCGCGGGGGGCGGTGCTGCGCAAGTTCGGCGACCTGGTGGCCGAGAACGCCGAGCGGCTGGCCGAGCTGGAGAGCCGCGACAACGGCAAGCTGATCACCGAGATGCGCGGCCAGCTCCGCTACATCCCCCAGTGGTTCTATTACTTCGGGGGCCTGGCCGACAAAATCGAAGGCCGGGTGATCCCGATCGACAAGCCGGGGGTGTTCAACTTCACCCGCGAGGAGCCCCTGGGCGTGGTGGCCGCCATCACCCCCTGGAACTCGCCCCTGATGCTGGCGACCTGGAAGCTGGCGCCGGCGCTCGCGGCCGGCAACACGGTGGTGTGGAAGCCCTCGGAGTTCTCCTCGGTCTCGGCCTTCGCGTTCGGGGAGCTGTTCGAGAAGGCCGGCTTCCCGCC
>CAZTMF010000876.1:0-1147 GCA_964614675.1 uncultured Caulobacteraceae bacterium
GTGTCGAACCTGCCGGCCATGCAGGCCTTCTACGAGAAGGCCTTCGGCATGACCCAGCAGAAGCGCCTCGACAATCCCGGCAGCACCGAGGTCATCCTCACCAGCACGAGCGTCGGCGCCGATCTCGCCCTGGTCTTCTACAAGGACGGCCGCAAGATCGCCCTGGGCACCGCCAACGGGCCGATCGGCTTCTATCTACAGGACGTCGACGGCGTCTACGCGCGGGCCATGGCGGCGGGAGCGGTGTCGAAGAGCGCCCCCCGGACCGGAGGCAATGCGCGGGTCGCCGTCGTCGCGGATCCCGAAGGCCACGACATCGAGTTGCTGCACCTGGATTAGGGGGCGCGAAAGAGGCGCGGGCGCAGGTGCTTCGGTCGACGTTCCTACTTCGCCAGCTCCGGCAGCAGCACCAGGTAGTAGTCGATCGCCGGCTGGATGTTGGCGATGGGGACGCGTTCATCCAGGCCGTGAGAGAAGTCCTCGGACAGCTTCATGAACGTGGGGCTGGCGCCGTAGCTGGCCACATGGTGATAACGGAACCACATGCTGTCGCTGGCGCCTGACGCCATGCTGGGGAACACCGGCGTGCCAGGATGGACCTGGGCCACCGCCTTGGTCACCGCCGCGACGAAATCCGGCCGCATCGGCGAGGCGTCATTGGCGACCGAGCCCTCGGTCACATCGGTGAAGCTCACCTCCGGCTGGGCGGCGATGCGCTTCAGCTCGGCCATGATTTCGGCCGGCTTGTGGCCGGGGAAGATGCGGCAGTTGACGTTGGCCTCCGCCCGCTGCGGCAGGGCGTTCAGGGCGTGGCCGCCCGAGATCATGGTGGCGACGCAGGTGGTGCCGATCTTGCCGACGGTCGTGCGGTTGGCGGTCAGGGTCGCGATCGCCTGGGCGTCCTCGGGGTTGGCCGCAAAGGCGCGCATGGCCGCGCCGATCTTCGGATCCTCGTGGTCCGCCGCCTTGACGAAATAGGCTCGGGTCAGCTCGTTCAGTTCGGGCTTGAACTGGTAGTTGCCGATACGCACCAGGGCGGCGGCCAGCTGGTTGATGGCGTTCTCCCTGGGCGGCGCCGAGGAATGGCCGCCGGGGTTGGTCACCACCAGCTGGAAGTCGGCGTAGGTCTTCTCGGCCCCCTGCCAGG
>CAZTMF010000877.1:0-1143 GCA_964614675.1 uncultured Caulobacteraceae bacterium
GCGACAGAATGCGCGCGCCGTCGAGTTCGCCGCCGCGCCTCAGCATCTCGGCGAACCGGAACATGTCGTGGGCGGTGGAGACGACGCCCACCCAGGGCATTTCGGCGTCCTCCTCCTCGAAGGCGCCGTTGGGGCCCAGGTTGGAGTGGCCGAGGTGCCGGATCGGGCCGCCGGCCAGGAAGTCCGGCACGATCTTGCGCTCCCGCAGGTCCTTGCGCAGGCCGACCGAGGAGTCCGCCATCTTCAGCGGCGTGAAGATCTCGTCCTGCACGATCTGGCGATACCTCCGGCCCTTGGGGTCCGTGCGCCGGACCATCTCGCCCATCAGCGCATGGGCGACCATGGGCGAATAGTTCACCTTCTCGCCTGCCGGTTCGATCGCGTGCACGGTCTCGCAGATGGCGGCGACGACCTCGTCCAAACGGTCGATGTACATATCGGGCTTGGGCGAGAACACGCTGGGCAGGCCCGTGGAGTGGGTCATCAGGTGGTAGATGGTCAGCTTCTCCCGCTCCCCGCCCGCGAACTCGGGGATGACGCTCGAGACCTTGGTGGTGAAGGCAAGGCGCCCCAGCTCGACGGCCTGGAACACCAGCACGTTGGTGAACGCCTTGGTCACCGAGAACAGGCTGAACACCGAGTCCCTGGTCAGGGGCGTCTGCTGGTCGCGATAGCCGTGGCCGACGACGGCGTGCAGGCCGATCTCGCCGCGCCGTCCCACGCAGATCACCGCGCCATGGTAGCGACCGCGCGCGATGTCGTCGGCGATCGTCGCCCTCAGATGCTCGAGCCGATCCTCACGCAGACCGCTTCCGCCCACCGTTCCGGCCATGCTCACGTCCTCCCAATTCAGCCGGGCGCGCCATTGGCGATCTGGCCGGCGTAGATCTCATCCCGGTTCAGGCGGGCGTACAAGGAACAGCGTCGTCGCCCCTAGCCCGAAGCCTTCCCAAGCCTGGCCGGGGCGGTCTCGATCAGGAACATCGACAGGATCGCTCCGCCCAGCGCCAGGGCGGCCGACGCGACGATGGGCGCCTGCAGGGTGGTGAGGTCCGCCCCGCGGCCGGCGAGGATGGGGGCCAGGGTTCCGCCGACGATCTCGCCGACGCAGATGGTGAGGCCCATGCAGGTGGCCGCATAGCG
>CAZTMF010000878.1:0-1142 GCA_964614675.1 uncultured Caulobacteraceae bacterium
ACCGATTGCGGCCTCGGCATCCGCACCCACCCCCAGGTCGCCTGGGCCAAGCTCAAGTCGATGGCCGAAGGCGCTGCCATCGCCAGCGACGCCCTCTGGGGCAGGAAGTCGGCGGCTTAGCCGAAATAGAACCCGTAAGCCGTCTCGCCGATGGCCTTGCGCTGGGCCGGGTCTGGAACCCAGTCGGCGAAGGCGCGGACGACCTGGTCGTAGCTGACCTTGTCCTCAATGCCGACGAAGGGGGCGTCGCTGCCCCAGAACAGCCGCTCGGTCCCGACCTCGGACAGGTATCGCGCCGCCAGACGGATGGGAACCTGCGGGTCGGCGAAATGGTGGCCCGAGGAGAGTTTCACCCAGGCCTTGCCGTCCTGGGCGTAGCGGATCGCCGCCTCGAGCCCGGAGCCCGTGGGGTCCAGGCGCGCGTCGGACCAGCCGAAGTGGTCGATCACCAGCTTCACGCCGGACTCGGTGATGGGCTCCGCAACCTGGGGCAGCCGGCCCCCCTCGATATTGACGTGGATGTGCATGTCGAGGTCCCGCAGCCGCACCAGCAGGGTGCGCCAGTTCGCCGTGCGGAGGTCCGGCAGGGGATCGATGTTGAACCATTGCAGCCGGATGCCCACCACCCCCGCCTCGCGCATGGCCTTCAGCGTGGCCAGATCGACGGTGTTCTCCACGATCACCGTGCCCCTGAGCCGCTTGTGCGCCTTCAGCGCCTCGAGGGTGTAGTCGCTGTAGGTCCCGAACAGGCTCGCGGCCGCGATCACCCCGTAGGCGATGCCGTGCCGGTCCAACAGGGCGAGGTAGTCCTCCACCGGGAAGGCGTAGCCGACGCGGGTCCAGGCGTCCGCCGCATAGGGCATGGACGGGCCCCAGATGTGGGCGTGGGCGTCCACCAGCGGCGCCTCGGCGTCTGTCGTCATTCCTGGCGTCCCTGTCCCGCTAGACGATGCAGGCTTCCACCTCAGTCAAGGCGCCGACCGCGTTGTCACGTTCACCGCAACTCCGTATCGTAAATGGAAACCGTGAAAAGGGGAAAGCCAGGTGACGCCAGAGGACCGCAGCCGCGAGACCCAGATCCTGCACTTGAACATGGTCGACTACTGGTACGAGGTCGACCTCAAGGGCGGGCTGGGCGTGGC
>CAZTMF010000879.1:0-1135 GCA_964614675.1 uncultured Caulobacteraceae bacterium
TGGCGCCCAGCGCCTCGGCCTGGGCCTTGGCCTCGTCGCGGGTCATGCGCTCCAGAGCCCCGGTGAACACCACGGTCTTGCCCGCCACGGCCGTGTCGGTCTTGGGCTTGGCCAGGGGCGTGATCTCGTCCAGCTCGGCGACCAGGGCCTCGACCAGCGCGCGATTGTGCGCCTCTCGGAAGAAGGTCGCGATGGACTGGGCGGCGACCGGACCGACGCCGTCCACGGCGGAAAGCGCCAGGAAATCCTCGCCCGGCGCGCCTGTGGACGCCTGGCGCACCGCCTCGATGAAGCCATCCCAGGTCTCGTAGCGTTCGGCGAGAGCCCGTCGGGCCGGCCCGGCCAGCCCCGCGCAGGCGTGGTCGATCTTCGTCGCCATCGGCGCGTCGGGCCAGGGGTCGGCGCCGAGCCCGCTCGCCAGCGACAGCAGCTGGTCGCGCGCCTTGGGTCCCAGGCCGTGCAGTTCCGACAGTTCGACATAGGCGGCGCTGGGCGCCTGTTCGGACGCCTTCAGAACCGCCTGTTCCAGGTCGGCGAAGCCATCGAAGGCGCGCGCCAGGTGCAGGGCGGTGGTCTCGCCGATGTCGCGGATGCCGAGCGCGATCAGAAAGCGATCGAGGCTGACGGTGCGCCGCGCCTCGACGTTGCGGATCAGATTGGCCACCGAGGTCTCGCCGTAGCCCTCGCGCTCGCGCAGGGCGGCAAGCTTCGTCTCGTCGCGGGCCAGACGGAAGATATCGGCAGGTTCAACGATCCAGCCCTCGTCCAGGAAGGCCTGGAGCTGCTTCTCGCCGAGACCCTCGATGTCGAAGGCCCGCCGCGAGACGAAATGGATCAGGTGGCGGATCTTTTGGAACGGGCAGGCGAGTTCGCCCGTGCAACGGCGGGCGACGGTCACCGCCCCGCCGGCCGTCGTCTCCTGCACCACCGGAGTCTTCAGCGGACAGACGCAGACGTGGGGGAATTCGTAGGGCGGCCCGCGGTCCGGGCGGTCGGCGTCGACGGGCCCGAGGATCTGCGGGATCACGTCGCCGGCCCGCTGCAGGGTCACCACGTCGCCGATGCGGATGTCCTTGCGCTGGATCTCGTCGGCGTTGTGCAGGGTGGCGTTGCGGACCACGACGCCGCCGACCGT
>CAZTMF010000880.1:0-1134 GCA_964614675.1 uncultured Caulobacteraceae bacterium
CCGCGCGTGCGGGTCAACGACATCTTCTCGGTGCGCGAGACCGCCCATCACCTGGTCGACAGCCTCAAGGACCGCGCCCGCGCCTATGTGGAAGTGCAGAACGGCTGCGACCATCGCTGCACCTTCTGCGTCATCCCCTATGGCCGCGGGAATTCCCGGTCGGCCCCCGCCGGCGAGGTGGTGGAACAGGTGCGCCGCCTTTCCACCCAGGGCTATCGCGAAGTGGTGCTCACCGGCGTCGACATCACGTCCTGGGGCCAGGACCTGCCGGGCGCCCCGACCCTGGGCCAGCTGGCCGGCCGCATCCTGCGCCTGGCGCCCGGGCTGGAGCGGCTCAGGCTTTCGTCGATCGACGCGGCCGAGATCGATCCGGATCTGATGCGGCTTCTGGCCGAAGAGCCCCGGCTGATGCCGCACCTGCACCTGTCGCTGCAGGCCGGCGACGACATGATCCTGAAGCGCATGAAGCGCCGCCACCTCCGCGCCGACGCCCTGCGGCTCGTGGCCGAGGTCCGCGCCGTCCGCCCGGACGTCGCCTTCGGCGCAGACCTGATCGCCGGTTTCCCCACCGAGACCGACGAGATGTTCGAGAACACCCTGTCGCTGGTGGAAGAGGCGGGGCTGAGCTTCCTGCACGTCTTCCCCTTCAGCCCGCGCCCGGGGACGCCCGCCGCGCGGATGCCCCAGCTGGAACGGGCGGTGGTGAAGGCCAGGGCCGAGCGCCTGCGCCGCGCCGGCGAGCACGCCCTGGCCCGACATCTGGATCGGCAGGTCGGCCGCACGGTCATGGGGCTCGTCGAGCGCGAAGGCCTGTCCCGCGCCGAGGACTTCACCGAGATCGCCTTCGAGGGCGTCGCTGAACCGGGGACCATCGTGGCCCTCCGCGTGACGGACCATGATGGCAAGCGGGCGCTGGGCGCCCTAGCCTAGGCTTCGCCGGGCGCGCAGCCGGAGACCTGCCCTTGGGGGAGCGGACATGAAGACCAACCAATTGCAGATATTGGCCGGCGTGGCCCTGGGTCTCGCGGCCCTTGCCCAACCGGCCGCGGCGGCCACGTCTGGGCGCTGCGCCGGGGCCCGCGACCTCAGGATCGTGAACGGCCGCATCCACACCATGGACGCGCATGACACGGT
>CAZTMF010000881.1:0-1131 GCA_964614675.1 uncultured Caulobacteraceae bacterium
CGCCGGCGCCGCCGTCGAGGATGTCGTTCCCCGAACCGCCGTCCAGGGAGTCGGCGCCATTGCCGCCGTGCAGGCTGTCGTTGCCGGTTCCCCCGCTCAGGGTGTCGTTGCCGTCGGCGCCGTTCAGGGTATCGTCGCCCGCGCCGCCGATCAGGAGGTTGTCGCCCGAGTCGCCGCTAAGGGTGTCGCCGAAGTTCGAGCCCGTCAGGTTCTCGAAGTTCCTGATGGTGTCGGTCCCGGCGCCGATCGTGTTCTGCGCCGTCGAGAGCGACAGGTCGACGGTGACGCCCCCGGCGGCGCCGGCATAGGTCAGGGTGTCGATCCCCGCCCCGCCGTCGATGACGTTGTCGCCACCGTTCCCCGCCAGGGTGTCGTTGAAGCCCGAGCCCGTGAGGTTCTCGAAGTTCTTCAGCGTGTCGATTCCGGCGCCGATCGTGTCCTGGGCGCCGCTGATCGAGAGGTCGACGGTCACGGCCGCCGTTGCGTGGGAATAGGAGACCGTATCGACGCCGCCTGTCCCGCCGTCCAGGACGTTGTCCCCGGCCGAGCCCTGCAGGGTGTCGTCATAGGCCGAGCCGGTGAGGTTTTCGATGCTGATCAGGGTATCTGAACCCCGCCCGCCCGTGTCCTGGGCGCCCGACAGGGTCAGGTCCACCCTGACGCCCGACGCCGAGTCCTGGTAGCTGGCCGTGTCGACGCCGGAGCCACCGTTGAGGACGTCGTCGCCAGCCCCGCCGATCAGCACGTCGTCGCCGGCCCCGGCGAGGAGGGTGTCGTTGCCGCTCATGCCCCAGAGTGTGTTGCCGGCGTCGTTGCCGGTGATCACGTTGTCGAGCCCGTTGCCGGTCTCGGTGACGCTGGTCGCACCGGTCACCGTGAGGTTCTCGACATTGGCCGCGATGGTCAGGCTCAGCGAGGTCAGGATGGTGTCCAGGCCCTCGCCAGGGTTCTCGGTCACGACATCGTTCGGGTTGTCGACCATGTAGGTGTCGTCGCCGGTCCCGCCGATCAGGGTGTCGCCGCCGGCGCCGCCGTCGAGGGTGTCGTTCCCCGCGAAGCCATAGAGGACGTCCACCCCGTCGCCGCCGGAGAGGTGGTTGTCGCCGGAGTTGCCGTCGATTTCGTTGTTGG
>CAZTMF010000882.1:0-1125 GCA_964614675.1 uncultured Caulobacteraceae bacterium
GGCGGCATCGTCGACCAAGGCGTTCGGGCCGATCATCTCGACCTCGGCGCCGGGCCGGGCGGCGTCGCAGCCGGTGACGTCGATGGCGATCAGGTCCATCGAGACGCAGCCCAGGATCGGTCGGCGCGCGCCGTCGAACCAGGCGAAGCCTCTGCCGGCCAGCGCCCTCGGCATCCCGTCCGCGTGGCCGAGCGGGATGATCGCGACCCGGGTGGGCGTCTTGGCCGTGAAGGTGGCGTCGTAACCGACGCTTTCGCCGGGCGGCACGGCGCGGACCTGCAGGATCGGGGCTTCAAGCCTGGCGACCGCAGCGATCCGCGGATCGTGGCGCTCGCGCGGTCCGCCGCCGTAGAGGGTGATCCCCGGCCGCACCATGTCGAAGTGATAGTCGGATCCCAGGAAGACCCCCGCCGAGTTGGCGAGGCTCTTGCGGGCGTCCGGAAACAGGGCCGCGGCCTGGTGGAAGGCCTCGAGCTGGCGCCGGTTCATCGGATGATCCGGACTGGGGCCGCAGGCCAGGTGGCTCATGACCAGCCCGAGCTCCAGCCCCCTCAACCGATCGGGCGCCTGCGCCAGGGCCTCGGCTTCCTCGACGCGCAGGCCGAGCCGGTTCAGGCCGGTGTCGATGTGCAGGGCGATGGGCAGCCTTTGGCGATTGCCGGAAAAGGCCGAGGTTTCTTCGATCTGCGCCTGGGTGTTGAGGACCGGGATCAGCCCGGCGTCGGCGATCCGCGGCAGGCTCCCGCGCGGCGCGCCGTCCAGCACATAGATCTCCGCCGGCCGGTGAGGACCCAGGGCCTCGCGCAGCCGCTCCCCCTCGCCGACGCGGGCCACGAAGAACCGCCGCGCGCCTTCCGCCCAGAGGCGGAGCGCCACGGGCCCCGCGCCCAGGCCGTAAGCCTCGGCCTTGACCACGGGCGCCACCTCGGCCGCCGGCGCCTCGGCCTGTAGGACCCCGAAATTGGCGGCCAGGGCGTCGAGATCGACGGTGAGCCGGGCCTCGGCCGCGCTCAATGGGGGTCGAACCGGCCTTCGCGGGCCAGGTTGCCGAACTTGGTGATGTTCTCGTTGAAGTGCAGCTTCACCGTGCCGATCGGGCCGTGGCGCTGCTTGCCGATGATGACC
>CAZTMF010000883.1:0-1118 GCA_964614675.1 uncultured Caulobacteraceae bacterium
ACGATCAGCACCGCAACCCCGATCACCAGGCCGAACAGGAAGGCCGCGCGCCAGCCCCAGGCGGCGCTGGCCGCCGCCGGCAGGAGACCCGTGATCGCCGCGCCCACGATCGAGCCCAGCAGCATGCCGGCGGACGCCCCCGCCGGCGCGAAGCTGCCGACGAGGCCGCGGCGGCTGCTCTGGGCCGACTCCACCAGCAGCACCATCGAGGTGGTGAACTCCCCGCCGACGGCCATGCCCTGGCAGAGGCGCAGCACGATCAGCAGGATCGGCGCGGCGATGCCGATCTGGGCGTAGGTTGGCGCGAGGCCGATGAACAGGGTCGGGATGGCCATCATCATGACCGAGGCGGTCAGGGCGTGCTTGCGGCCGTGCAGGTCGCCCAGATGGCCGAAGATCAGGGCGCCCAGCGGCCGACCGAGGAATCCCACCGCGAACACGCCGAACGAGGCCATGAGGGACGTGGCGGGATCGTGGGCGGGGAAGAACTTCTGGCCCATGATCGCGGCGAAGTAGCCGTAGATGCCGAAGTCGTACCACTCCATCACATTGCCGGCGAGGCCGGCGATCACCGTCCGCCGCTCGGCGGCGCGGATCTCGCGGTTCATCACCTCGGCGGTATGGGCGATCTCCGAGCCGATCAGGTCCATCCGCCGGAGCTGGCGGATGCGCGGGCCGACTTCCTGGAAGGTGGTCGGGTCCAGGATGCGCTCGAACACCCCGCAGGCGTCGGCCAGGGCGACCAGGGCGACATCCTGTGGATCGGGGATCTCGCGGTTGAACAGCAGCGCCAGGATGCGCCGCTTGCCCTCCAGCCGCTCCTCGCCGCGCTCCACTGGATAGCGGCGGGCCTTCAGCACCCAGAGGAAGGCATGATCCTCGCGGCGAAGGATCCCCCGCTCGCAGAGGCGCTGGATGGCTTCGGCGCGCAGGCGCAGGGCCTGGGGCATCAGCCGGGCGATCCAGTCCCGGGCGTGCAGCCGCTGGGGCTCGGCCGAGATCTCCGCCAGGACCTCGTTCAGCATCGCCGAGTCGGTGGGCGTCGGATCGACCACCCAGAGGTGATGCAGGTCGCTGTCGATCCGGCCGCGGATGGCCAGGTCCATCAGCGCCGCGCC
>CAZTMF010000884.1:0-1116 GCA_964614675.1 uncultured Caulobacteraceae bacterium
CGTCGATACAGTCCTGCGACGGCTTGGTGCCCTGGAAGATGGCCCCGTAGAAGCCGCTGGTGCAGTGCGCGTGGGCCACGCCGAAGCCGTTGTTCGGAGCTTCCTTGTTGCCCGAGAAGTCCTGGTTGGCGCCGTAGTTGCCCGAGGAGATCACCTCCTGGAAGCGCTGCAGCGAGGTGTAGCCATTGCCGCGGGTGTAGTCCGAGGCTTGGCCGTGGGTGCCATAGAGCTCCCAGGTCCAGTCCTTGAACGGCACCTTGCCCTTCAGGCCGGCGGTGAATTGCCAGACCTGGTTGTCGTCGACCGTCGAACGCGGGGCCATCCAGCCGCCCTGGTTGGCGGTCGGGATCAGCCAAGTGGTCCAGAAGGTGTTCGGCTGCTGAATGGGATAGCCGATCGGGAACGGACTGTTGAGCAGCGTCGCCAGCTGGGTCGGCACCGGGTGGTTGCCGGCATTGGCGCTGTTCGGCTTGAAGCCCGGGTTGGGCGTGCTGGTGCCGGGCAGGACCGGGCTGTCGGTGTGCCAGTCGTACGGCAGGTTGACCGTCCAGCCGTTGATGAACGGCGTCGGGAACAGGTTGGTCGCCGTGTGGGTCGAGGCGAAGGTGCCGCGGATGTAGGCGGTCAGGTCATCGGTGATGTCGTAGTGCGCCGCAGCGTACATCGACCAGCGATTGATCGGCGAGGTGATGAAGTAGTCGTCGACCTGGTTGGTCTTGACCGACTGCTTGACGACCATGTTCGTCGCGCCGGGCAACGTGACCAGGAAGTTCTGGTACGCGTTGTGCGAGCCGTCGATCGAGCCGGTGAAGTTCAGCAGGCCCGCCGGGGGCGGAGAGCCGAAGCCGCCTGCGTTCAGGGTGCCGTTGTTGTTGATCCCGAAGATGGTGAACGGCGAGACCGGGTAAGCCGCCGTCGGGAACACGCTGTTCACCGCGCCCTGCGAGGGCGGGGTGTTCGGGCCGAAGAAGAACGAGCCGGTGTTGAAGAACTCGTTGGTGCCCGTGGTCGGGTCAGCCCAGCCCCTGGTGTACCAGTCGTGGTTCTTCTGCCAGGAGGCAGCGCGGGTGTAGCGCTCCAGGCCGAAGGTCACGTTGCCGCGGTCGTCGGCGAAGT
>CAZTMF010000885.1:0-1114 GCA_964614675.1 uncultured Caulobacteraceae bacterium
GTCTCGTAGTGGTCGAACTGCATGGTGAACTGGGCGCGTCCCTGGCTCATGCCGCGCAGGTTATTCACGTAGCCGAACATATTGGCCAGCGGCACCATGGCGGTGACCACGTTGGCGTTGCCGCGGACGTCCTGGTTCTGGATCTGGCCGCGCCGGCCGTTCAGGTCGCCGATGACCGAGCCGGTGTACTCTTCCGGCGTCACCACCTCGACCTTCATGATCGGCTCGAGCAGCTTGGGATTACCCTTCTCGCGCAGCTCCTTGAAGGCGGCGCGCGAGGCGATCTCGAACGCCAGCACCGAGGAGTCGACGTCGTGGTAGGCGCCGTCGATCAGGCTCGCCTTGAAATCGATCAGCGGGAAGCCGGCCAGGAGGCCGTTGTCCTTGGAGTTCGCGATCCCCTTCTCGACGCCCGGGATGAATTCCTTCGGCACGTTGCCGCCGACGATCTTGCTCTCGAACACGAAGCCCGAACCAGGCTCGCCGGGCTCGAACACGATCTTGACGCGGGCGAACTGGCCCGTGCCGCCGGTCTGCTTCTTGTGGGTGTAGTCGATCTCGGCCTTGCGCCCGAGGGACTCCCGATAGGCCACCTGCGGCGCGCCGATGTTGGCTTCCACCTTGTAGGTGCGCTTCAGGATGTCGACCTTGATGTCCAGGTGCAGCTCGCCCATGCCCTTCAGGATGGTCTGGCCCGACTCCTGGTCGGTGGAGACGCGGAAGGACGGGTCCTCGGCGGCCAGCTTCTGCAGGGCGACGCCCAGCTTCTCCTGGTCGGCCTTGGACTTGGGCTCGATGGCGATCTCGATCACCGGATCGGGGAACTCCATCTTCTCCAGGATAACCGGCGAACGGCTGGGATCGCACAGGGTGTCTCCGGTGCGGGTGTCCTTCAGTCCGGCCAGGGCGACGATGTCGCCGGCGTAGGCTTCCTTGATGTCCTCGCGGTTGTTCGAGTGCATCAACAGCATGCGGCCGACCCGCTCGCGCTTGTCCCGCGTCGAGTTGAGCAGGCCCATGCCGGTCTCAAGCTTGCCGGAGTAGATGCGGCAGAAGGTCAGCGAGCCCACGAAGGGGTCGTCCATGATCTTGAACGCCAGCACCGACAGCGGCT
>CAZTMF010000886.1:0-1111 GCA_964614675.1 uncultured Caulobacteraceae bacterium
CCCAGCCCCTCGTAGAGCGGATCGTCGCGATCAGGCCCCAGCTTCCAGACCGGCCCGGGCGAACGCTCTGCGAGCAGCGCCCGGGTGGCGTCACCCGAGGTAACGAAGGCCGACCAGGCCTCGCGCGGGGCGCCGACGCCGTCGAGCTGGCCGTAGAGCGCCCTGGAGGGGCGCGGCGCGTTGGAGATCAGCACCACCGGCCCACGTTCGGCGCGATAGCGGGCCAGGGCCGCGCAAGCGGCGGGGAAGGCCTCGCGACCGTTGTGGATCACCCCCCAGACGTCGCAGAGGATGGCGTCATAAGCCGGGGCGATTTCGGCGAGGCCGGACGGCAGGATCAGGGAAGCCATGTCCGGCCTGGGGCTAAAGGCCGAGGCCGCATGCGTCAATGCATTCTACCGCGCTGCAGCACGCCGCAGGTTGGTCTGCATGAAGCTGGCGGGCGGATCGGTCTCGGCCAGGACGGCGTCGCGGATCGCCCTGGGCTCGCCGAACAGGTGGCCCTGGCCGTAGCCGATGTCGAGCTCGAGCACGTCGATCACCTGCCGTTCCGCCTCGATCTTCTCGGCGATGATCTCGGCCCCGTAGCGCCGCGCGAGGGAGGCGAAGTCCGAGGCGTGCAGGTCCTTCATCGGACCCAGCGTCAGCCGGCCGTCGTCTTCGTTGTTCAGGTGGCTCAGCAGGGTGTCGGCGGTGATCTTGATGAACTTCACGTCCGACCGTTGCAGCTCGCGGAAATCGAGGTCGAGCTGCCCCACCTTGTCGATCGAGAAGCGGAAGCCGAGGTCGGCCAACTTGGCCATGTTGCGCGCCTCGATAGAGCTGCGCTGCTCGAAGGCGCCCAGGCCCAGCTCGAAGATCAGGCCGCCGGCCATGTCCTTGTTCTCGGACAGGAACTCCAGGAACTGCGGGAAGAAGTCCTCGTCCGCCAGCGAGGACAGCGAGATGTTGCAGAAGATCGCCACCTTGCGGTCCTGCTTGGCCAGCCGCCGCACGATCTGCACGCAGCGGAACAGCAGCAGGTTGTCGATTGCAGTGACCAGGCCCTCGGGCTCCGCGACGCTGAGGTACTGGGCCGGCATCAGCACCTGGCCGGTGGCGTCCCGGAGCC
>CAZTMF010000887.1:0-1109 GCA_964614675.1 uncultured Caulobacteraceae bacterium
GGTGGTGCGCGGCTTCTTCAATCCCTGGGCGCGGCTGATCTTCTTCGGCCCGATCCTCATGGCCCTGGGCGGGCTGATCTCGCTGTCGGACCGGCGGCTGCGGCTCGCCGCCGGACGCCGCGCGGCGTCCGCGGGCGTCCCCGCCCTCGAGCCCGCGGAATGAGGCGACTCCGGCTCGCGGGGGTCGTCGCCGCCGCCTTGCTCTGCACGGCTGGCGCCTCCGATCCGGCGGAGCGCCTGAAGGATCCGGCCCAGGAGGCGCGGGCGGAGCGCCTCTTCATCCAGCTCCGCTGCATCGTCTGCCAGAACGAGTCCATCGACGATTCCCAGGCCGATCTCGCCCACGACCTGCGCCAGATTGTGCGCCAGCAGGTTGCGGAGGGTCGATCGGACGCCCAGATCAGGTCTTTCCTGGTGGACCGCTACGGCGAGTTCATCCTTCTGAAGCCGAGGTTCTCGGTCGGTAATGCGCTTCTATGGCTGGCGCCTCTCTTGATCGTTCTGTCCGGCGGCGCGTTCTTCGTCGTGCGGTCGAGACGTGGGGGCGCGACCGAAGCCGCCCTGACGCCTGCGGAAGAAGAGAAGCTTCGCGCGCTCCAGGCCGGGTCCCCGGATCGCGCCACGTCCGTGGCCATTGGGACACAGGGTCTTGGGCGTGACGGAAACGTAACTTGAGAGGCATTGCAGGTTCCGGCATGGCGCCACTGAGTGTCGGCCGGGCCCCTAGCGCGAGGACGGGTTAAGTGATGGCGGTCTCGAAGACGGGTTATGTGGTGGGCGCGGTGCTTGGCGCTGGCGTCGCCGCCGCGGCGCTGGCGGGGTCGAGCCTGCATTGGCCGGCCGCCAGTTCGGACCAGAGACCCGAGCTGATCCGCGCCTCGACGGCTCCGATCTTTGCGCCCCCTCCAGGCTCGCCCCTGTCCTTCGCCGACATCTTCGACCGGGTGTCCCCGGCGGTGGTGTCGATCGATGTCACCACCAAGGTCGACGCCAAGACCCTGCGTTCGATCCCTGGCTTCGAGAACTTCCCCTTCGACTTGGTGCCGAAAGGCCGCGGCGGCCGCGGCGGCCAGGGAGCGCCGGGAGGCCGGGGCGGTCAGGGCGGCGGA
>CAZTMF010000888.1:0-1108 GCA_964614675.1 uncultured Caulobacteraceae bacterium
CCGAGGAGCGGCCGGAAGGACGGCCGGGACTTGATCTTCATGTACCAGGTCTTCATCGCCGGGAAGTCGCGCCAGGGCACGTCCCCGAAGTAGTCGATGATCGACAGGTGGGCCGCCGCGGCGATGTCCGCCAGGGTGAGGCGTCCCCCGGCCATCCAGTTGCGCTCCTCGGCCAGGGCCTCGAGGTAGACCATGTGGGTCCTTAGGCCCTCGCGGCCCTGGCGCATGGCGGCGTAGTCGGGCGACCCCAGTCCCAGGAGCCGCTTCTCCATCTTCTCGTGGACGAGGAAGGCGTTGACCTCGAAGTCGAACTTTCGGTCGAACCACTGCATCAGCCGCCGCGCCTCCGCCCGGCGCGCGGTGTCGCGAGGCAGGAGCGCCGGCTCTGGCTCGGTCTCCTCCAGGTGTTCGAGGATGGCCCGGGCCTCGCAGATCACGATCCGCTCGCCGTCACGCTCCTCGACCAGGACCGGCGTCAGGCCCGACGGGTTCAGCACCTTGAACTCGGGCCGGCCCTCGTAATAGCGCTCGATCACCTCCTCGAACGCGAGCTTCTTCTCGGCCAGGGCGAGGCGCACCTGGCGGGAGGCTGGATCGAGCGGAAAGTGATGGAGGATGCGCCTGGCGCTCATGCCCGGGGGACTTGTGACAATGCGAGGTTAATAGACGCTAACAGCTCTTACCTCCTGGTTACCAAATTCTCCACACTGTTCAGAGTGTTAGGGTGACGCGCCTTTACCTCTGGTTCAGCGGGCCGAGGTAGCCTCCTGGGCTCATGCTCTGGTCCATGATCTTCGCCGCCGTCGCCTTCCTGGCGTTCGCCGTGCTGCGCGGCCGCTGGCCGTGCAATCCCGACCAGCCACGCTGGTTCGGAAAGGACATGGGCCGGGACGTCGTCTTCTACCTGCTCTCCTTCGTCCTCTACGCCAACCTGACCGAGACTGCGACACGGCTCCTGCTCCAGGGGCTCTACGGCGCCGATGGCGCCAGGGTGTTCGCCGCCATCGAGGCAGGGCGGGGCTGGCTCTCGCACCTGCCCGTGGCGGTGCAGGCGGGGCTGGTGATCTTCATCGTCGACGTGATCCAGTACTGGCTGCACCGGGCCTTC
>CAZTMF010000889.1:0-1100 GCA_964614675.1 uncultured Caulobacteraceae bacterium
GAGGTGTCGAGGGCGCCGCAGGTTCCGCAGGCGCGCACCTTCGCGGCCGCCTCCGCCAGGGCCTGGGACAGGGGAGTGAGCAGCTGGTCGCGCCGCTTCAGCAGCGCCAGGGCCGCGCGGCGGGCCGAGCGGGGGCCAAGCCCCGGCAGCTTGCCCAGCAACGCGATCAGACGCTCGATTTCAGGACCGGCGGACGACGCCAACGATTCGCTCCTTGCCCACCTCATTTAGGGGCAAGCGAGAGGGAAATCACCGTCGGGCGGCGCCTGGGGCGTCCCTCCGGCGTTGCCTTGCGGCTTCGGTCCGGCCATGAACGGCCGATGGCCGATATCCGCCGCCTTGCCTTGCCGGACGTGCTTCTGATCACCCCCGTGAAGCACGGGGACTCCCGCGGCTTCTTCTCGGAGACCTATAGCCGGACGCGCCTGGCCCACGCCGGCTTCGACAAGACCTTCGTCCAGGACAACCACTCGCTTTCCGGCAAGCGCGGCACACTGAGGGGCCTGCACTTCCAGCGTGCGCCGCGCATGCAGGACAAGCTGGTGCGGGTGACGCGCGGGGCGGTGTTCGACGTGGCGGTCGACATCCGCAAGGGCTCGCCGAGCTTCGGCCAGTGGGTGGGGGCGGAGCTGTCGGAAGAGAACTGGCGCCAGATGCTGGTTCCAGCCGGCTTCGCCCACGGCTTCGTCACCCTGACCCAGGCCGCCGAGGTGCTCTACAAGGTGACCGACGACTATGCGCCCGAATGCGAGGCGGGCCTCGCCTGGGACGACCCGGAAATCGGGATCGAGTGGCCCGTGCCGACGTCGGAGATCATCACCAACGCCCGGGACGGCCAGTGGCCGAAGCTCAGCGAGCTCGCGCCGCTGTAGCGGCCGTCAGGCCGGTTCGACGTCGAGCGAATAGCCCGCCGATCGCACGGTGCGGATCGGGTCGTCCTCGAAGCCGTCGTTCAGGGCCTTGCGCAGGCGCCCGATGTGCACGTCGACAGTGCGGGCCTCGACGTAGACGTCCGAGCCCCAGACCGCGTCGAGCAGCTGCTCGCGGCTGAACACCCGGCCGGGGTGCTGCATCAGATAGTCCAGCAGGCGGAACTCGGT
>CAZTMF010000890.1:0-1093 GCA_964614675.1 uncultured Caulobacteraceae bacterium
CCACCGGCTTCGTCGTCGACGACGCCATCGTGATGATCGAGAACATCGCCCGCTACATCGAGATGGGCGAGCCGCCGATGCAGGCGGCGCTGAAGGGCGCCGAGCAGATCGGCTTCACCATCGTGTCGCTGACCGTCTCCCTGCTGGCGGTGCTGATCCCGCTTCTGTTCATGGGCGACGTGGTGGGCCGGCTGTTCCGCGAGTTCGCCGTGACCCTGGCCATCACCATCGTGATCTCGGCGGTGGTGTCGCTGACCCTGGTGCCGACCCTGTCGGCCCGCTGGCTGAAGCAGCACGACCACGCCAAGGACACCGATTTCAGCAAGAAGAGCCAAGCGGTCTTCCAGAACGTGATCGACCGCTACGACAGCGCCCTTCAGTGGGTGCTGGATCGCCAGGCCGCGACCCTGATGGTGGCCGCCGGCACTTTGATCCTGACCGTCCTGCTCTACGTCATCATCCCCAAGGGCCTGTTCCCGACCCAGGACACCGGCATGATCCAGGGCGTGGTCGACGCCAGCCAGTCGGTGTCCTACGCCCGCATGGGCCAACTGCAGGAAGAGCTCGCCGGCGCCCTGCTGAAGGATCCGGCGGTGGAGAGCATCTCGTCCTTCGCCGGCGTGGACGGCAGCAACACCACGCTCAACGAAAGCCGGATGCTCATCAACCTGAAGGACAAGGGCAAGCGCTCGTCCCAGGACAAGGTGCTCGAGCGCCTGCGCAACCGGGCCCACGCCGTCGCGGGCGTGACGCTCTACCTGATGCCGGTGCAGGACCTGACCATCGACGCCACCTCGGGCAAGACGCAGTACCAGTTCTCGCTCCAGGGCGCCGACCAGAAGACGGTCGACGACTGGGCCGCCAGGATCGTCGCCAAGCTCTCCGGACTGAAGCAGCTGCGCAACGTGGCCGCCGACGTCCAGAACCAGGGCCTGACCGCCTATATCGACATCGACCGCGACACCGCCGCCCGGCTGGGCGTCACCCCGGCCACCATCGACGAGACCCTCTACGACGCCTTCGGCCAGAGGATCATCTCGACCATCTTCACCCAGTCCAACCAGTACCGGGTGATCATGGAGGCCGACCCGGC
>CAZTMF010000891.1:0-1090 GCA_964614675.1 uncultured Caulobacteraceae bacterium
GCGCAGGATGACGCCCGACTTGCGCTTGAAGTGGGTCCACTCGATCACCGCCCGGTGGGTGGGCGGATCTGTGATCACCTGGTCGACGGTCCAGTAGGAGCCCAGGGTTTCCACCGCCGCTTTCCAGCGCTGGCCGATGGTCTCCCCGCCCTGGAACGGCCCCTGGTACATGCCCGGCGGGAAGTAGTGCACGGCGTCCGGTTCGAAGTGGGCCGCGATGGCTTCGACGACGCCGGAATTGCAGGCCTCGAAATAGTCGCGGATGCGCCGCTCCATCGCCTCGGCGGTGAGGGCGTCCCCTGCCCTGCCGGCCGTCACTTCAGGCGTGCTCCGAGCGGACCAGCACCCGCTCGGTCGCCTTGCCGGACACCGGCGGCGGCGGCAGGCGCGACTCCCCGGCGTCGAGGACGAAAGTGTGCTCGAGGCTGTACCAGGGCCCGGTCACCTGAGGGTCGGGCGCCGGCTCGTTCTCGTGCAGCACATAGTGGCCGATCAGCGACCGGGTCGGTCCGAACTGGGCGTCCGATTCCAGGTGCGGGTCGTCGGCGCTGTAGACCTGCGACGCCTGGGTCTTGAAGCCTTCCTTGTAGATCAACGAGTGAAGATGCGCGGGCCGCATGCCGTGCCGGCCCTGGGCGAACAGCAGCTGCTCGGTCACCGTGTTGGAAGGCACCGGATAGCCGGACGGCTTGATCGAACGGTAGGCGAAGACGCCGCTGTCGTCCGTCACGAACCGGCCGCGAAGGTTCCAATCGGCCTGGGTGGGATCCTGGTTCTCGTAGAGTCCAACGGTAGACGCGTGCCAGACGTCGACGTTTGCGCCAGCCACCGGCCGCCCCTGGCGATCCACCACGTGGCCGGTGAAGAACAGCGGAGTTCCCGGCGTCGGCGAGCGCACGATCGAGCCGCCATTGGGCGTCATCGGCGCGCCGGCGCGCCAGAAGGGCCCGAGCAGGTTGGCGGTGGTCCCATCGCCGTTGTTCATCAGGCAGACCAGCGCCGACAATCCGAGGCTTCCGGCCATCAGCCGCACCTCGTTGTGGCTGGCCGTGGTCAGCTGACCCAGCCTGGCGACGAGGCCGATCGCCTG
>CAZTMF010000892.1:0-1085 GCA_964614675.1 uncultured Caulobacteraceae bacterium
TCCACGTCGACGCCGGCTTCCACATCGTCGGCCTGCCCGAGGGCCTGGACGAGGAGGGTTAGCTGTCGTTTCCAAGAAGGTTGTTCACGCGCTGCCAGGGTGTGAGGCCGCCGATGCCGGCGTGAGGTCGGCTGAGGTTGTAGGCGTCGGTCCAGGGGCCGATGGCCTGGGATCGTTCTGCTGAAGAGAGATAGGCCTGGGCGTAGGCCCATTCCCTGAGGCTGGTCTGGATGAAGCGTTCGGCCTTACCGTTGGTCCTGGGGGTGTAGGGCCGGGTGCGGACATGGCGCATGGCGCCATCGCGAAGGACCCTGGCGAAGAGCTTGGAGCGATAGGCCGATCCGTTGTCGGTCATCACCCGTTGGACGGCGACGCCATGTCGGCCGAGCCAGGCCAGGGCGCGCTGGAGGAAGGCTGTGGTGTCGTACTGGCCCTCTGACGGCAGGATCTCGGTGTAGGCCAGACGCGAGGCGTCATCGACGCAGACGTGCAGGAAGTCGTAGCCAGCGCCACGGCTCTCGCCCTTGCGGCGGTCGCCGGTGATGCGATGGCCGACCATGTCGAAGCGGCCGAGCTTCTTGATGTCCAGGTGGATCATCTCCCCGGGCCGGCTGCGCTCGTAGCGGACCACCGGCGCGCGCGGATCGAGCAACTTCAGCTTGCCCAGGCCCAGCCGCCTCAGCACCAGGCCCACCGTCGAGCGCGCCATACCCAGAGCTCTTGCGATGGCTGGCCCGGTCATCCGCTCGCGCCGCAGCCGCTCGATCTCGGCGATCCGCTGTGGCGAAGTCCTGCGCGGACATCGCCTGGGCGCCGAGCTGCGATCATGAAGTCTCCGCTCGCCCCCCAACCGATGCCGCCCCAGCCAGCGGTGAGCCGTCCGCACCGACACTCCAGACGCCGACGCCGCCCGCTTCACCGGCCAGCCTTCATCTTCGATCCGGGACACCATCACCGCTCGACCACGCGGCGTCAGACGCGCATTCTTATGGACGTTCATCCGGGGTCTCCCGGCTAGGGGTTGGAGCTTCGCAACCCCACCCTCTCAGCCCGGCCCCGGGTGAACAACCTTCATAGCTTCGACA
>CAZTMF010000893.1:0-1084 GCA_964614675.1 uncultured Caulobacteraceae bacterium
TGCCGAAGTCGCCTCCGTTGACTTCGCCATAGGTCCCGCCGTGGCCGGTCAGCTTCCGATAGGCGCGGAACGCCGGGACCTGGCCCAGCCGGTCGAAATCGTCGTTGGCGTTGACGAAGGCCACGTCAGACTGGTCGCCGCTGATATAGGCGACGGGCGCGTGGATCAGTTTCAGGTCCTCCTTGGTCAGGGCTTTCCCCCCGCCCATGGTGGTTTCTCCGGGAAAGAGCCCGCTGTTCCAGATGACCGAGGTCGTGACCCGGGGGTCGGCGGAGACCTCGATGGCCTGGGCGCCGCCGCACGACATCCCCATCACCGCGACCTTGCTGGGATCAAGCCGGTGGAAGAACGGGCTTCCGGCGCGCTCGTTCTCGGCGGTCGCCCAGTTGATGGCATCGACCAGCTGAGAGGAATGCGTCGCCGGCGGCGGCAGCTTCTGGGGCAGGGCGCCAGCCTGCGGCTGGGGGGCCGACTGCAGCCAGATCTCCTTCTCCGCCGGTCCGATCGGCCCCACGGCCAGGATGAAATAGCCGTGTGAGGCGATCTCGCTCAAGAACCAGCGGAACCGGTTGCCCTCGTTGGCGCAGGCGCCCTCGCCCCAGGCGATGATCGGCAGTCTGCCCTTCACAGCAGTCATGTCGGCGGGGCGGTAGAGGGTGTGCGTGGGCAACCCCCGCGGGCGCTCCATCGTCGCCTTGTAAGGCCCGCTTCCCAGCACCTCGGAGTCCGGAGGCGGCGCGGTGATGTACTGGCCAGGCGCGCTCATCGGCGCGGCGAGCCCCATCAAGACGCAGATCGTCGTAACCGTAGATTTCAGACCGCTCATGTCGCCCCCCAACATCTGCCGCGGCGCTCTCGGCCCGCAGTCGAAGGATGATCCCGGGGCCAGGGCGGAAAGGTCAAGGGGCATAATCGTTGTATTTGCCGACGATCTGCCCGTCTGCTTATCTGAGACTTGGACGTTGGGCGCGTCCGCGAGCGGCGCTCGGGTGGGGAAGCAACATGCGGCGATCGAACGGACGAACGGCGATCGCCCTGGCCCTGGTCATCGGCGGGGGGGCAGCGGCGGCGGGTCCTGCTCGTA
>CAZTMF010000894.1:0-1082 GCA_964614675.1 uncultured Caulobacteraceae bacterium
TGTGCCAGCCCTTGTAGTCGCGCGGCGGCCGCGCGCTCGGCGGACGGCTGTCGTTGGCGACGCGGCGCGTTCGGTATTCGTCGATCGCCCGCTCCCAGATCTCCGGGTGGCCCTCGAGGCCATTGGCGATCGGGTGGGCCGGAGTCAGCGGCCCGAAGCGGCGGCCGAAGGCCTTGAGCTCATCGTTGGTGAGGTCCTGGTCGCGGAAGAAGACCACCCGCCACTGGCGCAGGGCCTCCTCGATCTCGCGCACCGTCGCCTCGTCCAAGGGACGGCTGAGGTCCACTCCCGAGATCTCCGCCCCGATGGTGGGTGTGACCGGCTCGACCAAGAGGCGGGAAACGCCGGCGCGGGAGCGTGAGCTGTGAGAATCCAGGGCGATGGTCATGAGATGTCCTTGGGCTGCCTGACCCAATCCACCTACTGCCCCCATCGGGATTGTCAATGTAGGCTTCCCGGCGCGATTCGATAGTTTTCCTATCCATTGGCCATGACGCGGGTCGACACATAACCCACTGTGCCTACTGCTTTTTGATGAAATATGGCGGGCCAAAAGGGCGACAACGCCCCCGTACTGCTATTAGCGATCCTAAAGCCAAGGTCAGAATAATTCATATTAATCCCACGTCTTTAGTAGGTATTTGAGGCCGCCTTGGCCGTGGCCGTCGGGGCGCGGCCCAACGAACAGAAACAGGTCTCTCGGAATGCGTCTTCACTCCCAGCTGCCGGCCGCGCTCTTTTCTGGCCTGGCCCTCTCCGCCCTCGCGACCGCCGCTTTCGGCCAGTCGGCGCCCTTGGCGACCGCTGTCGCCGCCACAACCGACGCCGCCCTCGCCGCCTCCACCACCTCGGTTGGGGAGATCCTGGTGACCGCCCGCCGGACCAAGGAAAAGGCGCAGGACGTGCCGATCGCCCTCTCGGTCCTGTCGGGGGAGAACCTCACCAAGACCGGCGCCTACACCCTGGCCGACGTCCAGGCCCAGACGCCGAGCTTCACCGCCTACCAGACCAACGCCCGCAATTCCTCGATCGGCATCCGCGGTCTCGGCGTCTCCTCGGACGCCGACGGCCTGGACACCTCG
>CAZTMF010000895.1:0-1079 GCA_964614675.1 uncultured Caulobacteraceae bacterium
CCCTCGGAGGAAGCGGCGATATATCCGCCCTGCTTCGGCTGTGCAAGGCGCGTAGGGCGCTATCCGCACATTCTCGGATCAGCCGCGTCTTCGATTTCGAGCTGCACCCCTTCGCGGCCCATGTAGTCGTCGGCCTTGAGCCGTCCGGCCACGTGGAGGGAGCTTCCGCCGGACATCAGCCGCCGTCCGAGATCGGTGTCTCCCGCCCGCCAGGCGATCGCCTTCAGCCGCCCGCCGGCGCCGTCCGACAGGGTGCAGCGGATGTGGTCGCCGCGCATGGCCGTGGGCTGCTGGACCTGAACATCCCCCAGGGCGAAGACCGGCTCGGGATTGCCCGGACCGAAGGGCGCCAGGCGCTGGAAGTCCTCGAACAGGCGCCGGTCCGCGCCGCCCGGCGCCACCAGGGCGTCGATCTCCACCGCGTCGGCCGCCGCGGCCAGGGCGAAGTCGGTCTCCAGCCGCTCGCAGAGGAAGGCCCTCAGGCGATCCACGCCGTCGGCCCGCACGGTCAGGCCCGCGGCCATGGCGTGGCCGCCGCCCGCCAGCAGCAGGCCCTGCTCGAAGGCGGCGATGATGGCCCGGCCGAGGTCGACGCCGGGCTGCGAGCGCCCCGAGCCCTTACCGACATGGGCGGCCGGATCCAGGCCGATGACGATGGCCGGGCGGCGGTAGCGTTCGCGCAGGCGACCCGCGACGATGCCGACGACGCCCGGGTGCCAGCCCTCGCGGGCGAGCACCAGGACGGGCGCATCGGCTTCGCCCGTCCTCTCGATGGCCTCGACGGCCTCCTCGAACACCTGCCGCTCGACCTCCTTGCGCGAGGCGTTCAGGGCGTCGAGTTCCTCGGCCAGGGCCAGGGCTTCCTCGGGATCGTCGGTGGAGAGCAGCCGCGCACCGAGGTCCGAGCGGCCGATCCGGCCACCGGCGTTGATCCTGGGACCCAGGATGAATCCCGCGTGGAAGACCGTGGCTGGCGAGGGCTTTGAACCGGAAACCGCAAGCAGCGCTTTAAGACCGGGGTTGGCCCAGCCCGACATCACCTTCAGACCCTGGGCGGCCAGGGCGCGGTTGAAGCCGAC
>CAZTMF010000896.1:0-1078 GCA_964614675.1 uncultured Caulobacteraceae bacterium
GCCGCGGCCGGCCTCCTGCTCCTCGGCTTCGCCCATGACGGGACCGAGCTCCTCGAAGATCGTGTACATGCCGCCGATGCCGCAGCCGATGATGGCGCCGGTCTCCCAGTCCGTGGGGGTCTGGTTGTACTTCTTGAGGTCCACGTCGACGCCGCTCATGCGGGCGCACTCGACGCCGGCCAGGGCCGCGTAGACCATCGCCTCGGAGAGCTTGTGGAAGTCCGACTCCGGGATGGTCTTCAAGATCTCATCCTGGTCGATGGGCGGCACGCCGCCGATCTGGGCGGCGAACTTCAGCCGCTCCATCTCCGCCTGGTGCGTGATGCCCGACTGGCCGACCTTCAGGGCCGCCCGGTAGTTGTCGAGCCCGATGCCGTTGGGGGCGATCGCGCCGACGCCGGTGATGACGACTCTCTTGAGCTGGCTCATTTCAAGGTCTCCGAATTCTTCGGCACCCAAAGGCCGGCGGTTTTCCCCGTAAAGATCGTTTCGCCGTCCTTTGGACCTCCCAAAAACTGTATCTCGACGTCGGCGACGAGCTTGTTGCCGCGGAAATAGCCGTCCTCGCCGAAGGTGGCCTGGCAGGCGACCTTGTCGCCGGGGCGCACCATCTTGAGGAACTTGCCGTGCTCGATCTCCGTGAAGAAGCCCACCATCTGGGACAGCTCCTCGGGCGTCGTGCGCGAGGCCATGTGCCAGATGCCCCAGGCCACGTTGCCGACCTGGGCGCACATCTCGACGAGCTTGACGCCAGGGACGACGGGATTGCCGGGGAAGTGCCCGGCGCAGTCCTCGTCCTTCCAGGTGTAGGCGCCGATGATGTGCTCCTCATCGAGCTCGAGGATCTCGTCGATGAAGCGCATCGGCCGCTGCTGCGGCACGCGCGCGAGGACTTCGGCGGGGGTGAGGTCGTTCATTATAAGATCATGCCTCCGTCGATGGGGATCACGGCCCCGTTGATGTAGTCGTTCTCGATGAGGGAGCAGACGGCCAAGGCCACGACCTCGGGCGCGCCGAGAGAGGCGAGCGCGGGCTGGCCGACGATCTTCTGCTTCATCGCCTCGTCCATGCCGGCCGT
>CAZTMF010000897.1:0-1073 GCA_964614675.1 uncultured Caulobacteraceae bacterium
CCAGGATCACCGCGTCGCGGCGCTTGGTCTTCAGCCAGCGGCCGACGATTTCCTCGGTGCGCCCGGCCCAGTCCTCGCCCGGCGGGACAGGATAGTTCTCGGCGGTGTCATAGAAGTCGATCCCCGCATCGAAGGCCTTGTCCAGGATCCGGAAGGAGGCCGCCTCGTCGGTCTGGGACCCGAAGACCATGGTTCCCATGCAAATCTTCGACACGACGATAGCGCTTCGGCCGAGCCGCTTGGTTTGCATCTGTCCGTCCCTGATTTTCGGTCTGACGCTCGCGGCCGGCCCCGCCGAAAGCGAGCGCTTGTTACGCGACGGGGGCCGTAGGGAGCAAGGCGGGGACGGCCCGCCGCTTTGGGCGCGACAACAATAAGCCGGCCATGCCCGGCCAGGTTATGATATGGTGCGGGCGTCGATCCCGCCACGCCTTGGCGAGGGTCCGGGTACTTCACGCAAATTCCGCGCCTGACACGGCGTCCATTCCACTTTGCCAGGGCGCGGACCGCGTCCGGACAGCAACCTGTTTCCTGAGGATTCGTGATGCGCATCCACTGCGGCTTCGAGATCATCTTCGATTGCCCGAGGCCGATCCCGATGCTGCTGATGTTGAGCGTGCATCCGTCCCGGCGCGACGATCTGGAGACGCCCGACTGGCTGAAGACCGAGCCGGTCCTGGATGTGAGGCAGTACCTGGACCACTACGGCAACATCTGCAGCCGCATCGTCGTCCCCGCGGGCCGGGTCAGCCTGTCGGCCGATTTCACCATCCACGACGACGGTCGCATCGACGACTTGGCTCCCGACGCGATCGAAACCCCGTTCGAGCAGCTGCCGGACGAGGTGATGATCTATCTGCTGGGCAGCCGCTATTGCGAAACCGACCGCCTGATGGACGTGGCCTGGTCCCTGTTCAGCGCCACGCCACCCGGCTGGACGCGGGTGCAGGCCATCATGGACTACGTCCACCGGCACATCCGCTTCGGCTACGAATTCGCGCGTCCGACCAAGGGGGCCTTCGAGGCCTATCAGGAGGCGACGGGCGTCTGCCGCGACTACGCCCACCTCGCCA
>CAZTMF010000898.1:0-1073 GCA_964614675.1 uncultured Caulobacteraceae bacterium
CCATGCCGTAGCCGGGGACGATGATCACCTTGGAGGCGTTCTTCATGATGAAGGCGGCGTCCTCGGCCGAGCCCTGCTTGACCGGCCGGGTCTCGACCTTGCCGCCCGCTGCGGCGGTCGTGTCCTCGCCGCCGAAGCCGCCCAGGATCACCGAAACGAAGCTGCGGTTCATCCCCTTGCACATGATGTAGCTGAGGATGGCGCCGGAGGACCCGACCAGGGCCCCGGTGATGATCAGCGTGGTGTTCTCGAGCGTGAAGCCGAGCGCGGCCGCGGCCCAGCCGGAGTAGCTGTTGAGCATCGAGACCACGACGGGCATGTCGGCGCCGCCGATGGGGATGATCAGGGTGATCCCCGCCGCAAGCGCCAGGGCTGAGATCCCCCAGAAGGCCCACTTGGCCTCCCCTCCCGAGGCGACCAGCACCACCACCAACACCACCACGGCCACGGCGATAGCGATGTTCAGGACGTGCCGCGCCGGCAACAGGATCGGCGCGCCCGACATGTTGCCGTTCAGCTTGGCGAAGGCGATCAGCGAGCCGGTGAAGGTCACCGCCCCGATGGCCACGCCCAGAGACAGTTCGATCAGGGATTCCAGTTTCACCGAGCCGTCCGGCAGGGCGATGCCATAGGCGGAGGGGGTGTAGAGGGCGGCGGTGGCCACCAGGCAGGCCGCCAGCCCCACCAGCGAATGGAAGAAGGCCACCAGCTGGGGCATGGCGGTCATGGCGATGCGGCGGGCGGTGATCGCCCCGATGGTCCCCCCGACCAGCACGCCGGCCAGGATCATGCCGATGGTGGCGCCGTCGAGCGCGCCCTGGCCCCAGAGGGTCAGGATGGTCACGGCCACCGCGATGGCCATGCCGGTCATGCCCAGGGTGTTGCCGCGCCGGCTGGTCTCGGGGCTGGACAGGCCGCGCAGGGCCAGGATGAACAACACGCCGGAGGCGAGGTAGGCGATCGCGGCGATGTTGGCGTTCATTCGGGGCCGCCTTCAGCTGGGGGTTCGGACGCCGGTGATGGAGGTCGCGCGGGCGGATGGATCTCGTCCCCGCGCGGGCTGATCAACAGGT
>CAZTMF010000899.1:0-1072 GCA_964614675.1 uncultured Caulobacteraceae bacterium
ATAGTGGACGAGGTTGTAGGTGAAGCTGTCGTAGTTATCGATCACCAGGATCATGCCGCCGGATTTAGAGGCTCGCCAACCGTCCGCCAAGTGCTGCAAAGGATGTGTCTGAGCCGCGTCGGCGCGAAGGTTGGATGGAATCGGGTTTGGACGAGGGTCGGCGGTCGCCAACTTCGGGCGCGGAGCGGTCGCTTCCGGAGGACATGGAGCCCAGCGATCACGCGGGTTGGCTGGAGCTCGCGGTCCGGCGGCGTGCGGAAGGCGATGGCCCCGGCGAACGCCGCGCCATCGAACGCGCGGTCGAGCTCGCCTCCCGCCCGGCGACCTACGATCGGCGGACGGTCCTCTTCGGCGCGCGGCGCCTGATGTATCTGGAAGCCCCCGAGAGCGCCGCGGCCGCCTGGCGGACGCTGCTCTCCGCGGAGCCGCACCATGTGGAATCGCAGAACCATCTGACGGAGCTGGAGCTCTATGAGCTCCCGGCGGACGGCCGGCGGCGGAAGCTGAAGCTCGGGGTCCTCGGCAACTGCCAAGCCTATAGCCTGGCCGACTTCCTGAGGCGGCTCTATCCCGAGGTGGAGATCCGCGCCATGGGCGTGGGCGAAGTCGGAGGGCCTGACGAGGCGGAGGCTACGGCGAAGCTCTACTCCGGCTTCGACGCCGTCGTCAGCCAGCCGGTGGGCTCCAGACGTGGACCGCTGAGCACCCGGGCCATGGCCTCCAGCGCGCGGCGCTACGTGCTCTACCCGAGCATCCTCTTCAACGGATTCCATCCGGACATGGTCCCGTCCGGCGGCTATCCCCGCGGAATGCACTCACGGCTGGCTCTGGCCGGGCTCGCCATGGGTCTGTCGCAGGAACGGACGGCGGAGCTGTTCAACGCCTATATCTATGGGGTGCTTGGGTATTTCGACGTCGCCGCCAAGGCCGAGCGTTATCTGCTGGAGGTCGCGGAGCGCCACAACTTCGGCCTCGAGGCCTGGCTGCCGGACTGGCGCGCCGGCGGCGCCTTCATGCATACGCCCGTCCATCCCAGCATCCGGGTGATCTCGTCCATCGCCGAACGAGTCGC
>CAZTMF010000900.1:0-1071 GCA_964614675.1 uncultured Caulobacteraceae bacterium
GCCGGCGGCGAAGACTACCTGGGCGCCGAATACGCCAGACTGAGCCGGCATCTCGCCGCGGCGGCCTAGCCGAAAGGGCTGCCTCAGCCCCGGTGCTCGCCCCGCCAGGCGTCGACGCCTTCCTGGTCGATATCGCGCGGATAGCATTGGGGCGGGTAGCCGCCTGGCCGGCCATAGAGGCTGTGGTCGCCGCAACGCCGGCCCTTTCGGTCCTTCTGGTACGGACAGACGCAGGCCCCTCCGTGGCTTCGGATCGACTCCTTGATGATCTGCTGGCGGACCTGGGCGTCCGACATAGGCCGGGCCTGCGCCGCGGTCGCGGCCAGCAATAGGCCCAGGGCCAGCAAAAGCGGGCGTACGAGCGTCATGATGCGCCTCCCCCTCGAGGGCTGGCACTATGGCTCAGCCATCGCCGTCAGCCTATCCCATGGGGCCGGGAGGTCTCGGGCGACCTAGCCAAGGACACGCAGGCGCACTACCTTCCGTTCATGCCTCGTTCTCCTTCCACCGGCGTCGCGGAGGTCTCGGCGCGCTTCATCCAGGACGTCACCGGCGCCGACCTCGCCGGCTGGGTTCCGCACCGTCCGGCGCGGCCGGAGAAGTCCGAGGGCGGGCGCAGGTTCAAGCTGGTCTCGGACTACGAGCCGGCCGGCGACCAGCCGGCGGCCATCGCGGAGCTGTCCCAGGGAATCCTGAACGGCGACGCCGACCAGGTGCTGCTGGGCGTCACCGGCTCGGGCAAGACCTTCACCATGGCCAAGGTGATCGAGCAGACCCAGCGCCCGGCGCTGGTGCTGGCCCACAACAAGACCCTGGCCGCCCAGCTCTATTCCGAGTTCAAGTCGTTCTTCCCCGACAACGCGGTCGAGTACTTCGTCAGCTACTACGATTATTACCAGCCCGAGGCATATGTGCCTCGGACGGATACCTACATCGAGAAGGACTCCTCGATAAACGAGCAGATCGACCGGATGCGCCACGCGGCCACCCGCGCGATCCTCGAGCGCGACGACGTGATCGTGGTCGCCTCGGTGTCCTGCATCTACGGCATCGGCTCGGTGGAGACCTATT
>CAZTMF010000901.1:0-1071 GCA_964614675.1 uncultured Caulobacteraceae bacterium
GGCTGTCGGGGCCGTGCTCGGCCTGGCCGAGCAGGTCGGTGGCGCAGAGCTCCGCATCCACGCTGTCGTCGGCGATCACCAGGGTCTCGGTGGGGCCGGCGAACAGGTCGATGCCGACCCGGCCGAAGAGCTGGCGCTTGGCTTCCGCCACGAAGGCGTTGCCGGGCCCGACCAGCATGTCCACCGGCCGGATGCTCTGGGTGCCGAGAGCCATGGCGCCAACCGCCTGGACGCCGCCGAGACAATAGATCTCGTCCGCTCCGGCCAGGACCTGGGCGGCCACGATCGCCGGCGCAGGCTTGCCCCGGAACGGCGGCGCACAGGTGATCACGCGCGGCACGCCGGCGACCTTGGCGGTGATCACCGACATGTGGGCGGACGCCAGCAATGGGTATTTGCCGCCCGGCACATAACAGCCAGCCGCGTTCACTGGGATGTTCCTGTGGCCCAGGATCACGCCGGGGAGGGTCTCGACCTCGACGTCCTTCAGCGCCTCGCGCTGAATCCAAGCGAAGTTGCGGACCTGGGCCTGTGCGAATTCGATGTCCTTGAGGTCCTGTGCGGACAGCTGGTCCAAGCAGGCCTGCTTTTCGGCGTCGGTGAGGAGATAGCTGTCGCGATCCCATCCGTCGAACCTGATCGACAGGTCGCGCACGGCGACGTCGCCTCGCGCCTCGATGTCGGCAAGGATCGCTTCCACCACATCGCGGACCTTGCGATCGGTCTTCGCCTTCGCGTCGGCGGCCACGCCGCGCTTCAACCACCGGGCCATTCAGGCTTGCCCGGTCAGGTGCAGTCCGACGTGCTGCAGCGGCGCCAGGGCTTGAAGGATGGGCGGCAGGATGGCGATCGCATCGGTCCCGGCGGGGTAACGGATCGCCGGGTCCGGGTCGGTGGCGGCGGCCAGGGCGGCTCTGACCACCGGCGTCAAGTCCTCCGGCGCCTTGGCCTCCATGGCGTCGAAGGTCGCATTGAAATGTTCGGTGATCGCCGCATAGGGCGGGCTGGCGGCGCGGTCGAGGGAGTTCTGCGGCAGCGAGGTCTTGAAGGGACCGGGCATCACGCACGCCA
>CAZTMF010000902.1:0-1069 GCA_964614675.1 uncultured Caulobacteraceae bacterium
CGGGTCGTTCACCAGGATCCGCATCCGGCCATAGAGCTTGCCGTGCAGGATCGGCAGTTCGTAGGCGCGCGGCCCCCAGGTCGAGAGCATGTTCTTGCGCATGGCGCGGATCAGCTCGAACGCGCCCAGCGGCCGCCCGGCGGTGCGGGCGGTCGGCGGGACCAGGGGCTCGTCGGCGACATCCAGCGGCATGAGACGATCCTACGCGCTGTCGGCGGGGTTCAGAAGCGGCTCGCCCTTCCGCGACCCGCCCCGCCGACCTAAGGTCGCGCGGAAATCAGGGAGGCGCGGGTGTCCGCACGGATCCATGTCGGCATGGGCGGCTGGGTGTTCGAACCCTGGCGCGGCGTCTTCTATCCCGACGGCCTTCCTCAGAAGCGCGAACTGGAGTTCGCCTCGCGCCACGTTACGGCGATCGAGATCAACTCGACATATTATTCGTCGCAGAAACCGGAAACGTTCAAGCGCTGGGCCTCCGAGACGCCCGAAGGCTTCGTCTTCACATTGAAGGGAAGCCGCTTCGTCACCAACCGCCGGGAACTGGCCACGGCCGGCGAGTCGATCACCCGCTATGTCGAGCAGGGGATCAGCGAGCTCGGCGTCCGGCTGGGGCCGATCTTTTGGCAGTTCGCCAACACCAAGAAGTTCGACGCGAACGACTTCGGCGCTTTCCTGGAGCTACTGCCGGCCAGCGTCGACGGCCTCAAGCTGCGCCATGCGGTGGAGGTGCGGCATGACAGCTTCTGCACCCCGGACTTCATCGCCCTGCTGCGCAAATTCAAGACGCCCGTGGTCTTCGCCGACCACGGGACCTATCCCGCGATCCCGGACGTGACCGGGGACTTCGTCTACGCCCGCCTGCAAACGGGAAATGACACCATAGAGACCTGCTACGGCCCCGAGGACCTGGATGCTTGGACCGGCCGCCTGAAGGTCTGGGCCGAGGGCGGCCAGCCGGCGGACCTGAAGCCCGTCGACCCTGGCCACGAGCCCGAGAAGACGCCGCGCGAGGTATTCGCCTTCATCATCCACGAGGGCAAGGTGCGGGCGCCGTCGGGCGCCGAGGCCA
>CAZTMF010000903.1:0-1066 GCA_964614675.1 uncultured Caulobacteraceae bacterium
TTCAGGGTGATCTCGCCGCGGCTGTCCTGCTTGATCATCGAGATGCCGCAGCCGAGCATGAAGGCGGGCGTCTTGCGGCCGGGGTAGTAGATCTCGCGGCCGGTGATGCCGATGTCCATGCAGGTCAGCTGCATGTCGGGCCGGTCGGCGTCGGGCGTGGTGCGCAGGAAGATGTTGCCCGCCGCGCCGTTGGTGGCGAACGGCCCCTTGCCGAAAAAGAACCATCGCAGCACCGAGATCACCGCCCGGTCGACGCGGAGCTCGCTTCTCACGTTCTTGGCCGTGACCTGCCAGCCGATCAGCATGAAGGGGTGTTCGGACATGTTCCTGCCGACGCCCGGCAGGTCGACCAGAGGCTCGATCCCGACGTCGCGGAGGTGCGCAGCCGGTCCGATCCCCGACAGCATCAGGATCTGGGGCGATGAGATCGTGCCGCCCGACAGGATCACCTCCTTGCCGGCGCGGGCGGTCTTGAGCTGGCCGTCCTGCTCGTACTCCACGCCCACCGCGCGCTTGCCCTCGAACAGCACGCGGGTGATCAGGCAGCCCGACCGCAGGGTCAGGTTCGCCCGCTTCAGCGCCGGATCCAGGAACACCCGCGACGTCGCGGCGCGGCGGCCGCGTTTGGTGACGGTGAACTCCGAGCGCTGGGCCCCTTCGGACCGGTCGCCGTGGTAATCGTCCGTCTTCGGATAGCCGGCGTTGACGGTGGCCTGCTGCAGCTCGGCGAACATCTGGTTCTGGTCGGGGGCCCGCACCACCAGCTCGCCCGAGCCGCCATGGTATTTGCCCTCGCCCAGCCAGTGGGTCTCCGAGCGCTTGAAATAGGGCAGGACGTCCGCATAGGCCCAGCCCTTCAGCCCGCGCTGGGCCCAGTCGTCGTAGTCGAGGCGGTGGCCGCGGGCGTAGACCATGCCGTTGATGCGCGAGGAGCCGCCGATCACCTTGCCGCGGGGGGCGTCGATCCGGCGGTTGTTGGCGTAGGGCTCGGGCTCGCCGACGAAGTTCCAGTTGATCGCCGGCAGGCGGTCGAACTTGGTGAAGGCGATCGGCATGTCGATCAGCG
>CAZTMF010000904.1:0-1064 GCA_964614675.1 uncultured Caulobacteraceae bacterium
GTCAGGGTCTCGTCCATCGGGATATAGGCGTGGCCGAAGCGGCGGATGCCCTTGAAGCCATCCAGCGCCTGGGCCACCGCCTGGCCCAGCACGATGCCGGTGTCCTCGACGGTGTGGTGCATGTCGATGTGCAGATCGCCCTTGGTCTCGACCTCCAGGTCGATCCCCCCGTGACGGGCGAAGCTCTCCAGCATGTGGTCGAAGAAGCCGACGCCGGTGGAGACCGTGGACTTGCCGGTCCCGTCGATGTCCACGGCGACGCGGATCTGCGTCTCCTTGGTCTCGCGCCTGACTTCGGCCGTCCGGGACACGGGCCTACAGCCCCGCCTTGATGGCGAGGTCCCGCAGCGAGGTCTCGGGGCGGGCGCCGTAGTGGGAGATCACCTCGGCCGAGGCGATCGAGCCCAGCCGGCCGCAGGCGTTCAGCGGCTGGCCCTTGGCCAGGCCGAAGAGGAAGCCGGCGGCATAGGCGTCGCCCGCGCCGGTGGTGTCGACCAGTTTGTCGATCGGCTCGGCCGAGACCTTGTGGCTGTCGCCGCCGCCGATGACCACCGAACCCTCGGCTCCGCAGGTCAGGGCCGCGATCTTCACGTGGGGGCGCGTGGCCTCCACCGCCTCCTCGAAGCTCTTGGTCTGCCAGAGCAGGGTGATCTCCTCCTCGTTGGCGAAGAGGATGTCGACCTGGGTCTCGATGAACTCCTTCAGCGCCTCGCGGAAGATGTCGACCACGAAGCCGGCCGACAGGGTCAGGGCGATCAGGCGGTCCGAGGCGCGGGCCAGCCCGGCGGCCTTGGCGAAGGCCTTGCGGGCCTCGTCGGGCGTGAAGAGGTAGCCCTCGAGGAAGGTGATCTTGGACTGCTCGATCACCTTCTGATCCACGTCGGCCGGGCCCAGCAGGTTGGCGGCGCCCAGGAAGGTGGCCATGGTCCGCTGGCCGTCTGGGGTGACGTTGATCAGACAGCGGGCGGTGGCCGCGCCGCCCTGCAGGGGGGCGGTGTCGTAGTGGGCCCCGATGGCGCGGATGTCGTGGGCGAAGACCTTGCCCAGCTGGTCGTCGGCGACCT
>CAZTMF010000905.1:0-1063 GCA_964614675.1 uncultured Caulobacteraceae bacterium
GGCGGGGCGGTGGCCCACCAGCTCTCCGTCGGCTTCATCCCGATCCGCAAGAAGGGCAAGCTGCCGCACAAGACCGTGGCGGTGGAATACGCCCTCGAATACGGGACCGACGTGGTGGAGATGCACCTGGACGCCTGCGCGGCCGGCGAGAAGGTGATGCTGATCGACGACCTGATCGCCACCGGCGGCACGGCCCTGGCGGCCATCGAGCTCCTGAAGCAGGTCGGCGCCGAGGTGGCGGCGGCGGGCTTCGTCATCGACCTGCCCGAGCTCGGCGGAGCCGACAAGCTGCGCGCCGCGGGCGTGCCGGTCCAGGCCCTCATCGAGTTCGCGGGACACTAGGGTCAAGGGGAGGGGCGCGATGGAGGGCATCGACCTCGACGCCTATTTCGAGCGCGTCGGCTATTCTGGGCCGAGGGAACCGACCCTCGAGGTCCTGAAGGCGCTCGAGCTCGCCCAGCCCGCGGCCATCGCCTTCGAAAGCCTGGATCCGCTGCTCGGCCGGCCGGTGCGGCTGGACCCCGCCTCGCTGGAGGCCAAGCTCGTGCGCGGCGGGCGCGGCGGCTACTGCTTCGAGCAGAACGGCGTGTTCTGGCGGGTGCTGCGGGCCCTGGGTTTCGAAGTGACCCCGCTCTCGGCCCGGGTGCGCTGGATGCTGCCCGAGGACGCGCCGCTCGGGCCCCTCAGCCACATGCTGCTCAGGGTCGAGACCCCCGAGGGGCCGCATCTCTGCGACGTGGGATTCGGCGGCCAGAGCCCGACCGCCCCCCTTCGCTTCGAGCCCGGCCTGGAGCAGGCCACCCCGCACGGGACCTATCGCCTGATCGAGCGGGACGGCGGCTATGAGCTCCAGATGCGCCTGCCCGACCGCTGGGGCGCGCTCTACCGCTTCAACCTCGAGCCGCGGGTCCTGGCCGACTACGAGGTCGCCAGCTGGCACACCTCGACCCATCCCAATTCGCGCTTCACCAACGGTCTGATCGTCTCGCTGGCGTCCGCGGGCCGGCGGATGAACCTCCTCGATGCCGGCCTGACCACCTATTTCGCCGACGGGCGGGTGGAG
>CAZTMF010000906.1:0-1063 GCA_964614675.1 uncultured Caulobacteraceae bacterium
GCTGGCCTCGAGGCCGTCACCTGCGAGTGCTATGAAACCGTGCGGCGCAATTACGAGCGGCGGCTGTCCCAGCCGTTCGATCGCACCGACGTCTACAGCAAGCTCTAGGCCTCACTCGCTCTCGCAGAACACCCGCACCTTGGCCTTCTCCTGATCGACGTCGACCGTGAGGTCGTTCAGGTGGTCGAGCAGTTCCTCGAGGTTGTCGGGCCTCAGCTGGCCGACATCGACCGGGATACCCTGTTCCCGGAGCGCCTTGTTCACCTGGTCGCGCGCCTGCGTCGGCATCAGGGCGCTGAGCCGCACACCGGCCCGCATCAGCTGCACCGGCACGCGGATGTTCACCTTCACCGGCTTGCCAGTGTGATGGTCCTCGGCGTCGACCAGCACGCGCAGGTATTTGGGCTTGCCCCCGGGGCGCCCGGCCGGCGACGCTCCGAGCGCCGCGCCGGACCCTTCGATGGCGTTCAGGAGGCGCTCGGCCTCGTCGGCGGTGACCTTGCCCTCCGCCAGCATCTGCAGGATCTGCCTGCGTTCCTCGTTCATCGATGCCTCCTAGATCAGACGCACATGGACCGAGGCCGAGGGGCTCTCGACCTCCACGTTCAAGCCGCTCAATGAAAATGCCAGGCGGACAAGAGCCCCCGCCGCGGCGAAGGGATTGACGCGCCGGATCACCCAGTAGGCGGTCAGGATCGGGGAAAGGATCAAGGCCGCCACGGCCGCCAGGGGCCAGAGCAGCAGCACCGGCGCCCAGACCCGGAACCCGCCCCGCGGATGCCGGACCCGCACGATGGCCAGGGCCGGGATCACTTGAGCGCCTCCAGTTCGCGCACGGCGTCCTCGGCGCTGATTTCGCCCTTGCGAAGGCGCTCCAGCACCTCCGAGCGTGTGGGTCTCGGATCGGTCTCGATGAACTCGAGCGCGGCGGAGATGCGGTTCAGCCGCGCCTTGATGGTCGGATAGCTGACCCCGAAGACCTGCTCCATCTCCTTGATCGAGCCATGGCTGCGCACGAAGGCGGCCACGAACACCTGGTCCTCGGCGCTGAGCCGGGCCAGCT
>CAZTMF010000907.1:0-1061 GCA_964614675.1 uncultured Caulobacteraceae bacterium
GCCCTCTCGCCGCTGGCCGGGCTTCGCCGCGACCGTCATCGAGAACGACATCGGAGACGTCGGCAGGCCCTGGGAGGAGGAGCTCAGGGGCGCCGATCCCACCGTCGAGTTCTTCCGCACCGTCAGCCGCGGCTGGTACCAGCGCAATCCCTTCGAGCCGCGCCTGATCGACCTCTACTCCCGCTATTTCGCGGCTCTGGCCGACACCGACGGCGCGGTCCTGGTCCACTGCGCCGCCGGCAAGGACCGCACCGGCCTGCTCTGCGCCCTGACCCATCACCTCGCGGGCGTCCATCGCGACGATCTGGTCGAGGACTTCCTCCTGACCAACGCGGTGGTGTCCCAGGGCTCCCAGGCGCCCCTGGTCGGAGCCCTGATCACCCGGCACACGGGCCGCGCCCCCTCCGACGAGGCCCTTCGCACGGCCATGGGCGTGCACGCAGGGGACCTCGAGGCCTCCTTCGAGGTGATGGAGGCCCGCTACGGCTCGCTGGACGGCTACCTGGAGACGGCGCTGGGCGTGGACGCCAGGAAGCGCGAGGCGATCGCCGCCAGGTGGCTGGGCTGACTCTGGATTGTCATCCGGGCCGGAGCCGCGGAGCGGCGTAGAGCCGGGATCGCGGCAAGCGCCAGCGTTTCCGGCGATCCCGGATCAGCCGCGTTCGCGGCTGTCCGGGATGACAGCAGAGGAGAGCCTCATCCGCCTTTGTGGGTCCACGACGCCGCGTAGCTCGTCCCCTCCCAGCCCGTCGGCGACTCGTAGGGCGCGGTGAAACCCACCGCCTCGATCTCGTGGACGGTCCCTTCCGGTCCGATCTTGAAGATGTGCGCGGCCGGCATGTCGAAGGGCTTGTACTTCATGTTCTCGGCGTTCCGTTCGGAGGTCGAGCCGTCGATGTGCTTCACCTGGTAGGGCAGGTTGGTGAAGGGATGGCGGAAGTGCGAGATGCCCATGGCCAGGCCCGTGACCGGGTCGGCCGCGATCATCCGGCGGTTCTCGATGCGCTCGATGTAGATGAACGAGCCCGAGTCCATCTGGCCCTTGCAGTCGTGCGCGATGG
>CAZTMF010000908.1:0-1054 GCA_964614675.1 uncultured Caulobacteraceae bacterium
CGATCCCGATGGCCAGGGCGTCGAGCACGATGGTGATGAAGATGAAGAAGGTCGCCGCCCGGCGAGGCTGCGGCTGACCTTGACCCGACTCGCTCACGCTTCCCCCATCGGCCAGCCTTACCGTCGGGTCCGTGTCGCGGGCAAGCGCCCCGGTTCAGCGGCGCGGAATGGGGCTGTGCGGACCGGCGGCATCCAGTAGAGCTAGGGCGTGTGAGCCGCCGCGCGGCGCGTGAGGGATGACGGTGTTGGACGACCCGGATCTGGATCTCACCTCAGCCTTCCTCCAGGGCTTCGAGTTGATGAACCAGAAGCGGTGGGAGGAGGGTCTCGAGCTCCTCATCGGCGTCATCACCGGCCGCTACGGCGAACCCAGCGACGAAGTGCTCGTTCGAAGCTACCGTCGGGTGCTGAAGACCGAGGCCGACCTCGGACGCTGGTCCGAGATGCTGTCGAGGGGCGAGGCCGGGCTTGAACGGTTCCCCGAGGACGCGGAACTCCATTGTCGGGTGGGCGAGGCGCACTATTTCCTTGGCCATCGCGCAGAGGCCCAGACCGCATTCGAGAGAGCCGTCGCGCTCGATCCCGAGATGGCCGAGGCCCGCTCGGCCCTGTCGCTGCTGCGGAGCTCCGAAGACGCGCACTCCACGCCGCCTCAGGTCCGCCCATGGCCCACGCGCCGGGCCAACTTCGAGGATCCGCGGCGGGTGATCGCCAAGTACCTGCTGCGCGGCCGTCCGAAGGACAAATTCATCGCCGAGGGGACGCGCTTCTTCACCCTGGGCTCCTGCTTCGCCGGCAACCTGGCGCGCCGGTTGGAGGAAAAGGGCTTCCCGGTCCATTACGAGGACATCGGCGAGGAGGTGAACTCCACCTTCGCCAACCGCAGCCTGCTGGACTGGATCGAGCGCGGCGTCGTCGACGAGCCCACGGCGGTGATGGACGAGTTCTACGGCCCGCGGGTGCGCGAGCGTTTCCGCGAGGGCCTCCGGGGCTGCCAGGTGTTCGTCATGACCCTGGGCGTGGCGGCCTGCTTCTTCCGCGAGGACACCGGCGC
>CAZTMF010000909.1:0-1052 GCA_964614675.1 uncultured Caulobacteraceae bacterium
CGATGGGCTCGTTGTGGTCGTCGCCGTCGACCAGCACGGTGAACATGCCGGTGATCGCGCCGGTCTCGGCCCCATCGGGCCTGATCGGCCCGGGCCCCGCCCGTTCCAGCAGCTTGGGCAACTCGGTGAACACGGTGGGCGTATAGCCCTTGGTGGTCGGCGGCTCGCCGGCCGCCAGACCGATCTCGCGCTGCGCCATGGCGAAGCGGGTCACCGAATCCATAAGGCAGAGCACCTGCAGGTCCTGGTCGCGCAGGAACTCGGCGACGGCCAGGGTCAGATAGGCGGCCTGGCGGCGCTTCAGGGCCGGCTCGTCCGAGGTGGCGACCACCACGATGGCGCGGCTGAGGCCCGCCTCGCCCAGCGTCTCCTCGATGAATTCACGCACCTCCCGGCCTCGCTCGCCGATCAGCCCGACCACCACCGCGTCGCACGAGGCCTCGCGCGCCAGCATGGACAGCAGCACCGACTTGCCGACGCCGGAGCCGGCGAAGACGCCGAGGCGCTGGCCGCGGCAGCAGGTGGTGAAGACGTTCATGGCCCGGACGCCCAGGTCCAGCCGCTCGCCCACCCGGCCGCGCGCATGCGCCGGCGGCGGGGGCGCCCGCAGCGGATAGGGCGCGGGCCCCTGGGGCAGAGGCCCCTTGCCGTCGATCGGGTCGCCGAAGGCGTCGATGATGCGGCCGCGCCAGGCCAGGGTCGGGCGGACGGACGCGGCGTCGGCCGCGATGCGGATCTCGGCCCCGGGCGCGACGCCTTCCACCGGACCGAAGGGCATCAGCAGCGCCACGTCGGCGCGGAAACCGACCACCTCGCAGGGCAGCGGCCGGTCGGCCGTGCGGACGATCGAAGCGCGGGCGCCCACGGCCAGCCGCGTCAGTCCGCCGCGGGCTTCGATAAGCAAGCCGTTTACCGCTGCGACACGGCCCGACACCGTTAGCGGATCGATCCGCTCCACCGCCGCCAGCAGATTTTGCACCCCTCACCCCCACGCAATCTAACCCGTTCACGCGCCACGGGTTTTTCCCGATCGCGCGATCGGGTGAATCCTC
>CAZTMF010000910.1:0-1049 GCA_964614675.1 uncultured Caulobacteraceae bacterium
CCGTGTGGCAGGCGTGGTGCCAGAGCAGGTGGTCGGTCCAGCTGCGCGGCTGGCCCTGCAGGTTCATGTTGGTCCGCCGGAAGAAGTAGGTCTGGACGTCCATCTGCTGGATCTTCAGCTCGCCGGCCTTGATCTTGTTGTGGATCCACTGGTGGCTGGGATTGAACCGGCGGGTGTGGCCGGCCATGGCGACCAGGCCGGTCTTCTTCTGCACATCGACGATCCACTCGGCGTCCTCGATCGAGTCGGCCATCGGGATCTCGATCTCGACGTGCTTGCCAGCCTCCATGCACTGCACGGCCTGCTTGGCGTGCATCTGGGTCGGGGTGGCCAGGATCACCGCCTCGACGCCGGGGACCTTGAGGCTCTCGCCGAGGTCCGAGGTCCAGTGCGGGATGCCGAACTTCTCGGCCACGGCCTTGGTGGTGTCGGGGCTGCCGCCGGCGAGCGACACGACCTCGATGTCGGGGATGTTCCGGATCCCCTCCAGGTGGCGCTGCCCGAACGCCCCCTGGCCCGCCATCACAACCTTCATGCCGCGGCCCTGCCCTTATGCTGCTCGTGGAACTCGCGCGTCTCGATGATGATGCATCCGACGGCGGTCGAGGACGCCGGCACGTGGTGGAAGCGGTAGACCTCGTCCACCTTGTCGCCGAGCGCGCCGCGCATGATCAGCCACATCACCAGCTCGATCGCCTCGTTGCCGGCGTCGCGCAGGTAGGTCATCGGCGGGATCTGGGCCAGGGCCGCGGGGTCCTTGGTCAGGCCGTCGAGGAAGGCGATGTCGAAGTCCTTGTTGACCAGACCGGCGCGGGGCCCCTGGATCTGGTGCGACATGCCGCCGGTGCCGAAGATGACGACGTTCAGGTCCTCGTCCCAGCTCTCGACCGCGGCCTTGATCGCCTTGCCGAGGTTGTAGCAGCGGTTGCCGGTGGGCGCCGGGTACTGGATCACGTTCACCGCCAGGGGGATCACCCGCACGGGCCAGGCGTCCGGCGTGCCGAACAGCAGGCTCATCGGCGAGGTGAGGCCGTGGTCGACCTCCATCT
>CAZTMF010000911.1:0-1047 GCA_964614675.1 uncultured Caulobacteraceae bacterium
GTTCGAGGCGCTGGGCGCCGGCGCGCTGGACGCGGTGAACACGCCGGTGCTGGGCCAGGGCGACGACATTCCCGGACGCGCTGTCGACGTCCGCAAACCCCGCCTCCCGCGCCGCGGCCGCGGTCGCGTCGCCCACGGCGAAGACCTCGAGGCCCCGCTCGGGCGAGAGGGCGGCGAAGGCGCGCACGCCGTTGCGGCTGGTGAAGGCCAGGGCGGCGACGCCCGACAGGTCGGGCGCCTCGCCGCAAGGTTGGACCTCCAGCACGGGCGCGACCACCGGATCGTGACCAAGCGCCCTCACCCTCTCGGCGGTCGTGGAAGCCTCGGGCTCGGCGCGGGTGATCCAGATGCGCATGGGCGGCCGGGGGCCTCGGGTCACGCCCAGAGGATGCGGTCGCCGGCGGCGGCGCGGATATCGCGGCCGAGGCTGAAGCCCAGGGCGTGGGCCTCGGCGTGGCCCACCGAGCCGCCCAGGCGGAGCGTCGCCTCGCGGCGGAAGCGGTCGGCGCCGTCGGGCGTCAGGGCCTCGACGGTGAGGCTGAGACGCTCGCCGTCCGAGCGGGCGTGGGCGCCGATGGCGGTGCGGCAGGAGCCTTCCAGCGCCTCGAGCGCGCCGAGCTCGGCGGCGACGGTCAGGGCGGTTGGGCCATGGCGAAGCGCGGCCAGCCAGTCGGCGTCGGCGTCGGCCGCGCGGGTCTCTATGGCGAGGGCGCCCTGGCCGGGGGCGGGCGGGGCCTCGATGGGATCGAACAGCTCGGTGATGCGGTCCTGCAGGCCCAGGCGGTTCAGGCCCGCCGCGGCCAAAAGGATGGCGTCGAACTCGCCCGCTTCGAGCTTGGCGAGGCGGGTGTCGACGTTGCCGCGCAGCATCTCGATCTTCAGGTCCGGCCTGCGGTGCAGGGCCTGGGCCTGGCGGCGGAGGCTGGCGGTGCCGAGCCGGGCGCCTTTCGGCAGGTCGGCGAAGCGGAGGCCGCCCCGGCTGATCAGGGCGTCGCGCGGATCCTCGCGCTCGGGGATGGCGGCGATGCAGAGCCCGGGCGGCAGCTC
>CAZTMF010000912.1:0-1040 GCA_964614675.1 uncultured Caulobacteraceae bacterium
TGGCGACCGACGAAACGCCGCAGACCGTCGTCCGGCGCTATCTGCCCTGGATGTGGGCGGCCCTCGCTCTCTTGCTGGCGACAGGCGCGACCCTGGCGGTCGGCGAGCCCAACCGGGTCCTAGAGAACCCCGTGTTCTGGACCAAGATGGGGCTGGTGGTGTTCGCCTTCACCCTGACCCTCCTGTTCCGATACCCGATCCTGCATCGGGAGTTCCGGCTCGAACACGCGCGCTGGGCGGCCCTCGCCAAGCCCATGGCTTGGGCGTCGCTGCTGGTCTGGATCGCCGTGATCTTCTGCGGGCGCTGGATCGCGTACGTGATCTGAAGCCGCCCAGCATCCCATTGAGAGCGATGACATGACCTGGGCCAGCATCCTGCAAAGCCTGTACGATTCCCCGGTGGGATCGGGCATTCGCGAGAGCGGCGTCCTGTTCCCCTGGATCGAGAGCATCCATGTCCTCATGGCGACCACCGTGGTCGGCACCATCGCGATCGTCGACCTCAGGCTGATCGGTTACGCCTCTCACCGCAAAGGCGCACGGCAACTGATCCTCGACATGCTTCCCTTCACTTGGGTGGCGTTCGTGCTGGCGGTCGTGACCGGTTCGCTGCTGTTCACGTCCAACGCCGTGAGCTACGCCGCCAATACGCAGTTCGAGTGCAAGATGGTCGCGCTGCTTCTCGCCGGTATCAACATGGCGGTCTTCCACCTGACCGCCTATCGGCGGATCGGCCAGTGGAACGACGCCCTGCCGCCGCCGCGAGGCGCGCGCGTCGCCGGCGCAACCTCGCTCATCCTGTGGATCGTGATCGTGTTCCTCGGCCGTTGGATCGGCTTCACCATCGAATGACGGGCCAGTCAGGTTCAGCCATGATCACTCCATCCATCCACAAGGCGTCGGCAATGACGCCTCGAGACGCCCCCGCCGCTCCGCGCGACCGCTACACCCGTGTGGCGATCGCTCTGCACTGGGCGATCGCCGGGTTCATCCTCTTCAATCTGGGCATCGGCTTCTTCATGGAGAGCTGGCCCCTGCCG
>CAZTMF010000913.1:0-1039 GCA_964614675.1 uncultured Caulobacteraceae bacterium
TCCGACACCAGCTTGGTGTGGACCGGATCGCCCACCAGCACCGGCACGATGTGGCAGACCGACGGCATCACAGGGATCCCGGCCTGCCTGAAGCGCGCCTTCAGGGTCGCCGCCCGCTCCTGGTGGCGCACCCGGATCTCGTTGTGCTCCTTGAGCCAGCGGATCGAGGCGGCCGCGCCGGCGGTGATGGCTGGCGGCAGCGAGGTCGTGAAGATGAAGCCAGAGGCGTAGAGGCGCACCGCGTCCACCAGCTCGGCGTCGGCGGCGATGTAGCCGCCCATCATGCCCACGGCCTTGCCGAGGGTGCCCTCGATGATGTCGATCTCGGCCATCAGGCCGTCACGCTCGGCGACGCCCCCGCCGCGGGGGCCGTACATGCCGACCGCGTGCACTTCGTCGATGTAGGTCAGGGCGCCGTAGCGCTTGGCCAGCTCGACCGTGCCACGGATGTCGGAGATGTCCCCGTCCATCGAATAGACGCTCTCGAAGGCGACCAGCTTGGGCGCGTCGGCCGGAGCGGCCTTCAGCAGCTGCTCGAGATGCTCGAGGTCGTTGTGACGGAAGATGTGCTTGGGGCCGCCGCCGTTGCGGATGCCCGCGATCATCGAATTGTGGTTCAGGGCGTCGGAAAAGATGATCAGTCCGGGCAGGATCTTGGCGAGCGACGACAGGGTCGCGTCGTTGGACACATAGCCCGAGGTGAACAGCAGCGCGGCTTCCTTGCCGTGCCAGTCGGCGAGCTCGCGCTCCAACTCGACATGGTAGTGGGTGGTGCCGGAGATGTTGCGGGTGCCGCCCGAGCCCGTGCCCGCCGCGTCAATGGCCGCGTGCATGGCCTCGATCACCACGGGATTCTGGCCCTGGCCGAGGTAGTCGTTGGAGCACCAGACCACGACGTCGCGTTCGCCCTGCGGTCCGGTGAAGGTCGCACGCGGGAACTCGCCGCGGCGGCGCTTCAGGTCGGCGAACACACGATAGCGCCCTTCCGACCTGACCTGCTCGACGGCGGTCCGGATGGCGGCCTTGTAATCCATTGCGC
>CAZTMF010000914.1:0-1031 GCA_964614675.1 uncultured Caulobacteraceae bacterium
GCCGGCCGCTCATAACGGTCTGGTTGCAGGTTCAAGTCCTGCCGGGCCCACCAGCTTCCGCTCGCTTCGCGAGCTACGGCTCGGCAGGCCAGCCCACGGAGCGTCATCATGGCTGATCACGACACAAGGCGGACGTGGCCGGAGCTGCCCTACGGCGAGTGGCGGGACACCTGCCGCACCCTGCACCTCTGGACCCAGATCGTCGGCAAGGTGCGTGTCGCGACCACGCCCTGGCTGAACCACTCCTGGCAGAGCCCGCTCTATGTCACCGCCCGGGGGCTCGCCACCGGGCCGATCGATGGCGGCGCGCGAACGCTCGACATGGAATTCGACTTCACGGACCAGGCGCTCGTACTGCGCACGGACGAGGAGGTCTCGCGCGTGCCGCTGCAGGCCATGTCGGTAGCCGATTTCTACCACGCGGTGATGGACGCGCTGGCGCGGCTCGGAACTCCAGTCGCGATCCACAAGGCGCCGAACGAACTGCCGGAGGCGATTCCGTTCCCGGAGGACCGGGCCCAGCGCGTCTATGACGCCGCTGCGGCTCGCCGCTTCTTCGGCGTGCTGCTGCAGGCCGACCGCGTGCTCAAGACCTTCCGCACCGCCTTCCTCGGCAAGGCGAGCCCCGTGCACTTCTTCTGGGGCAGCTTCGACCTGGCGGCCACGCGCTTCTCGGGACGGCGGGCGCCGCCGCATCCCGGAGGCGTGCCGCACCTTCCCGATGCGGTCGCGCGCGAAGCCTATTCCCACGAGGTCAGCAGCGCTGGCTTCTGGCCCGGAGGTCCCGGCGCCGAGGAGGCCGTCTTCTATTCCTATGCCTATCCCGAACCGCCCGGGTTCCGGACTGCGCCGGCCGGCCCTCCGCAGGCGCGCTACGATGCCGGGCTCGGGGAGTTCCTGTTGCCCTATGACGCGGTGCGCACGGCGGCCGATCCGGACGCCGTGCTGCTTGAGTTCCTGAACGCGACCTACGCCGCGGCCGCCGACGCGGCGGGTTGGGATCGCGCGGCCCTGGAGTGCGCTCCCGGCCG
>CAZTMF010000915.1:0-1031 GCA_964614675.1 uncultured Caulobacteraceae bacterium
AGCCCCCCGCCCCAGCCGGCGTTCACGGCGAGGTACTCCACCCCGTCCACCGAATAGACGATGGGCGCCGCCACCGGCACCGTCTGGGTGTCGGATTCCCAGAGTTTCCTGCCGGTCCGGGAGTCATAGGCGGCCAGGGTCTTGTTGATAGTGCCCTCGAAGACGATGCCGGAGGCGGTGGCCAGCGTCCCGCCCGAGCCGTCGCGCGGATAGTCGATCTTCCAGGCGGTGCGGCCCTTCACCGGGTCCCAGGCGGCCAGCCAGGCCTTCTGGTGGGCGTCGCCATAGGCGGCCTGCTGCTTACGGAGCTCCTCGTGACCGCCATAGGAGGTGCCGAGCCCGCCCTGGGCCGGCGTCCAGCTCGCCGCGGCGGCCATGGTGAAATAGGACTCGACCACCGGGAAATAGACGAGGCCCGTCTTCGGGTCATAAGACATGGGATTGTAGTTGTGGGCGCCGCCCGGGCCCGGCGCCATCAGCACGGGCGTGGTGTCATAACGCGCCAGCGCCGTCTCGACCGGGCGGCCGGTCTTCATGTCGACCTTGGTGGCCCAGTTCATGTGCATGAAGGGCCTGGCCGAGAGCAGCTTCCCCGTTCTGCGGTCCAGCACGTAGAAGAAGCCGTTCTTGGGCGCCTGCATCAGGACGTGGCGCACCCGCCCGCCGATCTTCAGGTCGGCCAGGATCATCGGCTGGGTGGCGGTGGAGTCGAACTGCTCGGCCGGGGTCTCCTGGTAGTGCCAGACGTAGCGGCCGGTGTCGGCTCTGACCGCCACGATCGAGGCCAGGAACAGGTTGTCGCCGCCGCCGGGGCTGCGCCACTTGTGCACCCAGGGCGAGCCGTTGCCGACGCCGATGTAGATCAGCTTCAACTTCGGATCGTAGGCGAAGGCGTCCCAGGCGGTGCCGCCGCCGCCGTACGTCCACCACTCGCCGGTACAGGTCTTGGCCGCCATGGGCATGGCGCTGTCGGAGGCCGCGTGGTCCGGGCCTTTCGCGGGGTCGCCAGGGACGGTGTAGAAGCGCCACAG
>CAZTMF010000916.1:0-1022 GCA_964614675.1 uncultured Caulobacteraceae bacterium
CTCGGATTCCTTCGTGCGCCTGTCGGTGGGGATCGAGGACGCCGACGACCTGATCGCCGACCTGGATCAGGCGCTGGGGGGCTGAACTCCCCACCACCGCTCATCCCGGCCTTCGCCGGGATGAGCGGAAAAGAGAAGGGATCAGGCGCTGGGGGTCTGAGCGGCGACCTTCGCGGCTCTCGGCGCAGCGGCGGCCGGCGGCGCGGCCATGGTCTCCTGGCGGGTCACGCCGACCTGGTGCGGATAGGGGAAGTGCAGCCCCGCGGCCTCGAAGGCGTCCTTGACCGCCTTGATCAGGTCGAAACGCGCATCCCAGAAGTCGGACGGGCTGGTCCAGGCGCGCAGGGTCACCTCCACCGAGGAGTCGCCGAGCCGGGTCAGCTTGGCCCAGGGCTCGGGAAGCTTCAGCACCCTGGGATCGGCCTTGGCGGTCTCGATCAGGGTCATCAGGGCCAAGTCGACGTCGTCCTCGTAGTCGATGCCGAAATGCAGTTCGATCCGGCGGTTCTCGTGGCGGGAGTAGTTGACGATCACCTCGCCGAACGCCTTGCCGTTGGGCACGATCACCCGGACGTTGTCGGCGTCGCTGAGCTCGGTGGTGAAGAGGTCGAGCGAACGGACGGTGCCCTCCTTGCCGGCGACCTGAACCCGGTCGCCCACGCGGAAGGGGCGGAACACCAGGATCAGCACGCCGGAGGCGACGTTGGTGAGCGTCCCCTGCAGGGCCAGGCCCACCGCCAGCGAGGCCGCGCCCAGGACCGCGATGATCGAGGTGGTTCGGATGCCGAGCTGCTGCAGCACCGAGATCAGGCCGACGATCAGCACCAGGTTGCGCGCCAGCGAGGCGGCGAAGGCCTGCAGCATCGGATCGGGGCGACGGTGGTGCGTCAGCCGCTCGAAGGCGCGGGAGGTCAGCTTGGCGGCCCAGCCCGCCATCCAGAGGGTGATCAGAAGGATGACCACCGCCATCGTCAGCTTGATGGCGAGGTCGCCGCCGGTGTCGACCAGCTTCGACCAGACCA
>CAZTMF010000917.1:0-1022 GCA_964614675.1 uncultured Caulobacteraceae bacterium
CACATCCAGGGCAGATAGCGCCGGACGACGGTCTGCGGCGTTTCGTCGGTCGCCAGAACACCTGCCAGGCGCAAATCCGTCACCACGGCCGAGCCGACCACCACCGCGATAGCGAGGATGTGGATGCTCTGGACCACCGGGATGAGCACCGCCGTTTCCCTGATCCAGGTGCTGATCGGCGTGGCGTACAGCGCCCCGGAGATCTCATGCAGAGTCATCACTTCGGGGTCCTGCGATCGCCCGGCGGACGTCCCGGAGGTGCGCCAGGAGGCGCCGCGCCCGGAGGCGGGCCGCCCATGCCTGGCGACACATCCCAGTGCTCCACCAGCTTTCCGTCCTTCACCCGGAACATGTTGAAGATGTAGGACGGCTTCATCTTGCCGGTGGCCGGATCAGGCTGGTCGCGGCTGGTCAGCAGCATCACCCGGTCGCCCTCGGCCATGACGGCGTCGGTGCGCTGCCGTGGGAGGGTCTTGGCCCCGGGCGGCGGCATCGCCGGCCGGCTTTGGAACATGCTGATCAACTTGTCCCGATCGCTGCCGGGCCCCGGCAGCAACAGGGTATGCTGCTTGTAGTTCGGGCTGAGGTACTTCTTGGCGATGGCCGGGATGCTCTGCTTCATGCTGTTGGTCGCATCCGCCTTGTTGAGGGCGGCGTAGAAGTCGAGCACGACCTTCTTGTTGGCCGCTTCTCTGGACGTGTTCTTCGCCGCGGCAGGCGAAGCCATGGCCAATCCCGCCGCCAGGACAAGACCGACGCCGCTAAACCGCAGAAAATTCGATGCGTGGCGCATGTGTGTTCGCCGTATCCGGGTTCAGTCTTGGGGTTCAGGCACGAGACCGGCGTCGGAATTCACGCTCGGGTCTCCGATCTGCTCTTCGCAGTTGTATTCGCTGAAGTTGGTGAGCGTCGGCTGCCAAGCGAAGGTGCGGACCACCGACCAGGGGCGCGTGTAGTAGGTGGGGTCGTCGACCGTGGTGACGATCTCGAGGAACGGCGTCTGGCCGCCGGTGTCCACCTTG
>CAZTMF010000918.1:0-1018 GCA_964614675.1 uncultured Caulobacteraceae bacterium
TCTGCAGGGCGAAGGCGAGGCCGAGGTCGGCGTCCAGGCTCCGCTCGTGGAACTCGTCCAGCAGCACCGCCGCCACGCCGTCCAGCGACGGATCGTCCAGGATCATCCGGGTGAAGACGCCCTCGGTCACGACCTCCACGCGGGTCCTGGCCGAGACCTTGGACTGCATCCGCACGCGGTAGCCGACGGTCTCGCCGGCCTTTTCGCCCAGAGTGGACGCCATCCGTTCGGCCGCCGCGCGGGCCGCGAGCCGGCGGGGCTCCAGCACCAGGAGCTTGCCGCCCCGGGCCCACGGCTCGTCCATCAGGGCCAGCGGGACCACGGTGGTCTTGCCCGCCCCGGGCGGGGCGACCAGCACGGCCGAGGCGCGCGCCGCCAGCGCCGCCTTCAGCGAAGGCAGCGCCTCGTGGATCGGCAGGTCGTCGTTACCGGGAGGTTCAGTCGCCGACGTGCGGCAGCTCCATAGGTTCGGCTTCGGCCCCCACGACCACCAGGCCCTTGCCGAGCTTGGAGTGGCTCATGCCGTAGGCGAAGTAGATCACGACCCCGGCGACCAGATAGATCAGGAAGAAGTTCCGGGTGATCGCATTGCCCATGATGATGCTGAGCAGCAGCAGCAGGCACATCAGCACGCCCAGGATCGGCACCAGCGGGAACAGCGGGGTCTTGAACGGCCGCTTCATCTCCGGCCGCGCGAACCTGAGGTACATCACCGTCCCGCATACCATGGCGAAGGCGGCCAGCGAGCCGACGTTCGACAGGTCGGACAGGGCGTCCAGCGACATGAAACCGGCGGCGCCGCAGGCCACGATCCCGACGATGATGGTGTTGATCCACGGCGTCTTGAACTTGGCGTGCACCCGCGCCAGCGAGGCCGGCAGCAGGCCGTCGCGGGACATGGTGTAGAAGATCCGGGTCTGACCGTAGAGCAGCACCAGCATCACGCTGGACAGGCCCGCGATCGCCCCGATCTTCACCGCGATGGCGAACCACGGCAGGCCGATCTGGTTCACCGCCA
>CAZTMF010000919.1:0-1018 GCA_964614675.1 uncultured Caulobacteraceae bacterium
CGCGGCTGATGGCGGCCTTGTCCAGCCCCACCACCTCGCCGATCCGCTTGGCCGCGATACCGGGCTCCAGCGAGAGCATCACCATGATCCGGTATTCGGTGAAGCCGAGCCCCAGCCTTTGGCGCAGGACCGCCGACCCGCTGATCACCAGCTTGTTGGCGATGGCCCCTATCAGGAACAGGGCGCGCTGTTTCAGCGCCTCCTCGGCGGACGACGGCGACGGACTCTGACGGGCCGGGGACATGCGCTCGTGTCCCGCATGATCGCTTGACATGTCAACACGCCGCCAGTTGACTGGTCAACAACGAGAGGGAGCAGCCATGCGGCGCAGCACCGACGAGATCCTGACCACTCACGTGGGCGCTCTGCCGGGCGAAGAATCGGTCTGGGCCGGCAAAGCCCCGGACGCCGAGGTCCGCAAGGCCGTGGCCGAGGTGGTGGCGCTGCAGAAAAACGCCGGGGTCGACATCGTCAACGAGGGGGAGCTGACCAAGGGCGGCAATTGGGTGATGTTCGTCAACGAGCGGCTGACTGGCTTTGAGCCCCGGCAGACCGGCGCCATGGGCGCGCTCTTGGTCCAGAGCCAGGACTGGGTCGAGTTCGACCAGTTCTACGACGCAGCGATGAAGCACGGGGTGCTGTTCGAGGACACCGGGACCGCGCCCAGCCAGACACGGGTCACAGACTGGATCTGCACCAGCCCCATCCAGTACGTCGGCCAGGCGGCGATCGAGCGGGAGATCGCCCTGCTCAAGGAGGCTCTCGGCGACACCCCGCCCGGCGACGCCTTCCTGACCTCCACGGCCCCGGCCAGCATCGAGGCCGGGCGGGTGAACGAGCACTACGCCTCGGAGGAAGACTACGTCTTCGCCATCGCCGACGCCCTGGCGGTCGAATACGAGGCCATCGCCAAGGCCGGCTTGAATGTGCAGGTCGACGACGCCTGGCTGGCGGCGCTCTGGGACCGCATCGGCCTCGGCATGGGGCTGGAGGGCTACAAGCGCTACTGCATGCTGCG
>CAZTMF010000920.1:0-1015 GCA_964614675.1 uncultured Caulobacteraceae bacterium
AGCTTGGTCAGCGGCCGGCCACGCGCATAGGTCTGCTTCCACTCGTGTCCGTCTTTCCAGACGGTCGCCTCCAGTCGCTCCGACAGCGCGTTGACCACCGAGACGCCCACCCCGTGCAGGCCGCCGGAGGTCTCATAGGCCTTGCCCGAGAACTTCCCGCCCGAGTGCAGGGTGGTCATGATCACCTCGAGGGCGGACTTGGTCCGGTCCTTGGGGTGGGGGTCGACCGGGATGCCTCGGCCGTCGTCCTTGACGCTCAGCGAGCCGTCGGCGGCGAAAACGACCTCGATCAGCCGCGCGTGGCCGGCGACCGCCTCGTCCATGGCGTTGTCCAGCACCTCGGCGAAGAGGTGATGCACCGCCCGCTCGTCGGTGCCGCCGACGTACATCCCGGGCCGCCGGCGCACCGGCTCCAGCCCCTCCAGGACCTCGATGTCCTTGGCCGAATAGGACGAGCCCGAGGCGGACGACGGCCGCGGCTCATGGCTCTCGGCCAGGGGCGGGGCGGGGACTGGCGCCAGGGCGTCGTCGAACAGGTCCGGCGTCTTGGGCTGGGGCATGGACATACGCGGAAGTTTGGGACGATTCGCCTGCTCTATGGGGCCGCGCGGGGAGCGGCCGCAAGGGGCGTTCGGTCACCCCTCCGCGTGCGGGCTCACTTTCACCCCGTGCGCTTGCAGCCTGGGCAGCACTTCCTGGCCCAACCGTTTGATCTGATTGCGAAACATCTCGGTCGGCATAGCGCCCCGGTTGCACATCAGGAGCACCGTCCCGGCGCCCGCGTCATTGGCCTCGTCGATGATCCGCTCGGCCACCTCGTCGGGGGAGCCGATGGCCATGTGCTCGGCCTGGGCGCGGAAGTCCTCCTGGCTCATCTGGCGATCGAACATCGAGGCGTCGGCCAGGGTGCCCTGCGAGCCGGCCCGAAGGTGCTCCTGGGACTTGTCGCTGTAGTAACCCGTCTTGCCGAAGTCGGCCTTCGGGTGGTCGTAGGCCATCAGGGTGTTGAACGAAT
>CAZTMF010000921.1:0-1014 GCA_964614675.1 uncultured Caulobacteraceae bacterium
AGCAGGTCGTCAAGGAGCTGGAGAACCACGCCGACGCGATCCTGTTCATCGACGAAATCCACACGGTGATCGGCGCCGGCGCCACTTCGGGCGGGGCGATGGACGCCTCCAATCTGCTGAAGCCGGCGCTCGCCTCGGGCACCCTCAGGTGCATGGGCTCCACCACCTACAAGGAATTCCGCCAACACTTCGAGAAGGACCGCGCCCTGGTTCGCCGGTTCCAGAAGATCGACGTGAACGAGCCGACGGTCGAAGACTCGATCAAGATCCTCAAGGGGCTCAAGAGCTACTACGAGGACTTCCACAAGCTCCGCTACACCAACGACGCGGTGAAGGCGGCGGTGGAGCTGTCGGCGCGCTACATCACCGACCGAAAGCTGCCGGACAAGGCGATCGACATCATCGACGAGGCGGGCGCCTCGCAGATGCTGGTGCCTGAGAGCCGGCGCAAGAAGGTGATCGGCGTCAAGGAAGTGGAGGCGGTGGTCTCCAAGATCGCCCGCATTCCTCCCAAGTCGGTCTCCAAGTCCGACACCGAGGCGCTGAAGCAGCTGGAAACCGACCTGAGGCGGGTGGTGTTCGGCCAGGACCAGGCCCTCGATCAGCTCGCCACGGCCATGAAGATGGCCCGCGCGGGCCTGCGCGATCCGCAGAAGCCGATCGGCTGCTACCTGTTCTCGGGTCCCACTGGCGTCGGCAAGACCGAGGCGGCGCGCCAGCTGGCCAACACCATCGGCATCGAGCTGCTGCGTTTCGACATGTCGGAATACATGGAGCGGCACACGGTCAGCCGTCTCATCGGGGCGCCTCCAGGCTACGTCGGCTACGATCAGGGCGGGCTGCTCACCGACGCCGTGGACCAGCATCCCCACGCAGTGGTGCTGCTGGACGAGATCGAAAAGGCCCATCCGGACGTCTTCAACATCCTGCTCCAGGTCATGGACCACGGGGTGCTCACTGACGCCGTCGGCAAGAAGGTCGACTTCAGGAACGTCATCCTGATCATGACCACCA
>CAZTMF010000922.1:0-1013 GCA_964614675.1 uncultured Caulobacteraceae bacterium
AAAAGGCCGCCGGGTCTTCCCGACGGCCTTCTGGTCTCGCGATGGCTTGGAAGCCTACTCGAGGATCTTTGCGACGACGCCTGCGCCGACGGTGCGGCCGCCTTCACGGATGGCGAAGCGCAGCTTCTCTTCCATGGCGATCGGCGTGATCAGCTCCACGTTCAGCTCGGCGTTGTCGCCGGGCATGATCATCTCCACACCTTCCTTCAGGTGGATGATCCCGGTCACGTCCGTGGTCCGGAAGTAGAACTGCGGGCGGTAGTTGGTGAAGAACGGCGTGTGACGGCCACCCTCCTCCTTGGTCAGGATGTAGGCCTCCGCCACGAACTTGGTGTGCGGCGTGATCGAACCCGGCTTGCAGAGAACCTGGCCGCGCTCGATCTCCTCGCGCTTGGTGCCGCGCAGCAGCACGCCCACGTTGTCGCCCGCCTGGCCCTGGTCCAGCAGCTTCCTGAACATCTCAACGCCCGTGCAGGTCGTCTTCTGCGTCGCGCGCAGACCCACGATCTCCACTTCGTCGCCGACCTTCACGATGCCCCGCTCGATCCGCCCCGTGGCCACCGTGCCCCGGCCAGAGATCGAGAACACGTCTTCCACCGGCATCAGGAACGGCTGGTCGATCGGACGGTCCGGCTGCGGGATGTAGGCGTCCACCTGGGTCATCAGCTCCAGGATCGCGTCCTCGCCGATGGTCGCGTCACGACCTTCCACCGCCGCCAGCGCAGAGCCCTTCACGATCGGGATGTCGTCCCCAGGGAAGTCGTAGGAGCTCAAGAGCTCCCGGACTTCCATCTCCACCAGCTCCAGCAGCTCCGGATCGTCGACCATGTCGACCTTGTTCAGGAACACCACCAGCGCCGGCACGCCCACCTGGCGCGCAAGCAGGATGTGCTCGCGCGTCTGCGGCATCGGGCCGTCCGCCGCCGAAACCACCAGGATCCCGCCGTCCATCTGCGCGGCGCCCGTGATCATGTTCTTCACGTAGTCCGCGTGACCCGGGCAATCCACGTGCG
>CAZTMF010000923.1:0-1013 GCA_964614675.1 uncultured Caulobacteraceae bacterium
CGCGGCCGCTTCCCGCCCGACGCCCTGCCGCCGATCATCCAGCAGATCACCGCCGCCACCGACAATCCGGTGATCACCGTCATCATGCACGGGACCGCGCCGGAGCGGACCCTCTACCACCAGGCCCAGCAGCTGCAGCGCCGCATCGAGGGCCTGAGCGGGGTGCTGGGCGTCACGCTGAACGGCGGCCGCGAGGAGATGATGGAAGTCGCCATCGACCCCGTGCGGATGCAGACCTACGGGGTCACGCCGGCCGAGCTCGCGGGCCTGATCCGCAGCAACAACCAGCTGGTGCCTGCAGGCGACCTGCAGTCCGGCCAGGGCATGTACTCGGTGAAGGTGCCGGGCGTGGTCCAGAGGCCCGAGGACATCGCGGCCCTGGCGATCAAGACCAACGGCGACAAGGTGGTCACGCTCGGCGACATCGGCGAGGTGCGCCGCACCTTCAAGGACCCGGCCAGCGTCAGCCGCTACAACGGCGGCTCGGCCTTCGCGCTGGACATCACCAAGCGGCCGGGCGCCAACATCCTGGACACGGTCAAGACCATCAAGGCGGCTGTCGCCGACGAGCAGAAGTCCTGGCCGGTCAACATCAAGGCGGCCTTCGCCTTCGACCAGTCCGACCAGATCGGCCGCATGCTGGTGCTCTTGGAGTCAGGGCTGATCACAGCCTCGATCCTTGTGATGGTGGTGATCATCGCCAGCCTGGGCGTGCGCCAGGGGCTGATGGTCGGCGCCGCCATCCCCTGCTGCTTCATGTTGACCTTCCTTCTGCTGAAGGCGGCCAACATGACTCTCAATATGATGGTGATGTTCGGCTTGGTGCTCGCTGTCGGCATCCTGGTCGACGGCGGCATCGTGGTGGTCGAGTACGCCGACCGCAAAATGGCCGAGGGCTATCCGAAGGAGCAGGCCTTCGCCATGGCCGGCAAGCGGATGTTCTGGCCGGTGCTGAACGGCACCCTGACGACCCTGTCGGCCTTCGTGCCCTTCCTGTTCTGGAACTCCATCGC
>CAZTMF010000924.1:0-1012 GCA_964614675.1 uncultured Caulobacteraceae bacterium
CCCTGTTCCACGAGAACGAGCTGCGCCACGTGCTGGTGCGCCACGAGCAGGGCGCCGCCCACGCCGCCGAGGGCTACGCCCGGTCCACCGGCAAGCCCGGCGTGGTGCTGGTCACCTCCGGCCCCGGCGCCACCAACGCGGTCACCGGCATCGTCGACGCCCTGATGGACTCCATCCCCCTGGTGGTCTTGACGGGCCAGGTCGCCACCCACCTGATCGGATCGGACGCCTTCCAGGAGGCCGACACCGTCGGCATCACCCGGCCGTGCACCAAGCACAACTACCTGGTGAAGCGGATCGAGGACCTGCCGCACGTGCTGCACGAGGCCTTCCAGATCGCGACCTCGGGCCGCCCCGGCCCGGTGGTGGTCGACATCCCCAAGGACATCCAGTTCGCCACCGGCCCCTATGTCGGTCCCGATCAGGCGCGTCACGCCCACGGCTATCGGCCCCAGGTCGACGGCGACGTCCACAGGATCGCCGAGGCGGTGGAGCTGATCGCCAAGGCCAAGAGGCCGCTCTTCTACACCGGCGGCGGGATCATCAACGCCGGCCCCGCGGCCAGCGCGGCCCTGCGCGCCCTCGCCCATGAGGTCGGCGCGCCGGTGACCTCGACCCTGATGGGCCTGGGCGCCTTCCCGGCCTCGGACCCCCAATGGCTGGGCATGGTCGGCATGCATGGCTCGTTCGAGTCGAACCACGCCATGCACGACTGCGACGTGATGGTGTGCCTGGGCGCGCGCTTCGACGACCGGGTGACCGGGCGGCTGGACGCCTTCTCGCCGGGCTCCAAGAAGATCCACGTCGACATCGACGCCTCGTCGATCAACAAGAACGTGCTGGTCGACATCGGCATCATCGGCGACGTGGGCCGGGTGATCGAGGCCATGCGCGCGGCCTGGAAGAGCCGACGGCTGAAGCCTCTGGACCTGGACGCCTGGTGGTCGCAGATCGACGGCTGGCGGGCGCGCAAGGGCTTCTCCTATCGGGCCGACGCCGAGAAGATCAAGCC
>CAZTMF010000925.1:0-1010 GCA_964614675.1 uncultured Caulobacteraceae bacterium
GTCCTCAAGGTGGCCCAGAACGCCAAGTACGACATGGCCGTGCTGTCCCGCTACGGCGTGCGCGTGACGCCGATCGAGGACACCATGCTGATCTCCTATGTGCTGGAGGCCGGCCTGCACAACCACGGCATGGACGAGCTCTCCAAGCTCTGGCTCGGCCACGAGCCGATCAAGTTCAAGCAGGTGGCCGGGACCGGCAAGAGCGAGATCAGCTTCAAGCACGTGCCCCTGGACAAGGCGACCTGCTACGCCGCCGAGGACGCGGACGTGACCCTGCGCCTCTACAACCGACTGCGCCCGCGCCTGGCGCGCGAGGGCCTGCTCACCGTCTACGAGACGCTGGAACGGCCGATGCCCGAAGTGCTGGCCGACATGGAGCTGGCCGGCATCCGCATCGATCCGGACCACCTTCGCCGGCTCTCGGGCGAGTTCGGCTTTAAGATGGAAGACCTCGAGAAGAAGGCGCACCAGCTGGCTGGCCGGCCCTTCAACCTCGGCAGCCCCAAGCAGATCGGCGAGGTGCTCTACGCCGAGATGGGCATGGAGCACGGCAAGAAGACCGCCACGGGCGCGGCCTCCACCGACGTCAAGGTGCTGGAGGATCTGGCCGCCAAGGGCCACGAGCTGCCGCGGGTGATCCTCGACTGGCGACAGTTCTCCAAGCTCAAAGGGACGTATACGGACAACCTTGTCGCCGCCGTTTCGGAGCGGACAGGAAGGGTGCACACCTCCTTCCAGCTGGCGGCGGCCACCACGGGGCGTCTCGCCTCGTCGGATCCCAATCTGCAGAATATCCCGGTGCGGACCGAGGAAGGCCGCAAGATCCGCCAGGCCTTCATCGCCGAGCCCGGACACGTGCTGATCTCGGCCGACTACAGCCAGATCGAGCTGCGCCTTTTGGCCCACATCGGCGACATCGAGCAGCTGAAGAAGGCGTTCCGGGAGGGCCTGGACATCCACGCCATGACCGCGTCGGAGATGTTCGGCGTGCCGATCGAGGGCATGCCGTC
>CAZTMF010000926.1:0-1010 GCA_964614675.1 uncultured Caulobacteraceae bacterium
ATCGCCGAGCGCCAGGTGAACACCAGCGCCAAGGAAGAGGCCGCCGAGGCCTAGCCTTCCGGCCACTCCGGGTATCCCGGGACCTCGCCGAGCGCCTCCACCCAGCCGATCCTGCTGGAGGTCCAGATCTGGACCTCCGGTTTCAGCGCGCCCGGATCGTCGAGCGATCCCAGGGTGATGGCGATCAGGTCATGTCGGCTGGCGCGCTGGGCGAAGACGCCGCTGCCGCAGACCGGGCAGAACAGCCGCTCCACGTGCTCCGAGGACGCGAAGCGCCGCGTGTCGCCGGTGATCGACACCCTCTCCACCGGATACATGGCCCGGGCGAAGAAGGCCTGTCCGGTGGCCTTCTGGCAGAGCCGACAGTGGCAGACCCTTACGTTCAGGGGCGCGCCGGACGCCTCGTAGCGCACCGCGCCGCAGAGGCAGCCGCCGGTCAGGCTGTCGTTGGTCGAAGTCCCGCTCATGCATCCCTCCTGTTGCGCTGCACTAGACGCGCCTTCGCCCGCCCCCTAGATCACGCGGCATGTCCGGTAAGACCCTGTACGACAAGATCTGGGACGCCCACGTCGTCGGCCAAGACGGCGAGGAGACGATCCTCTACATCGACCTGCACCTGATCCACGAGGTGACCACGCCCCAGGCCTTCGCCGGCCTCAGGGACGCGAACCGCCGCGTGCGCCGCCCGGACCGGACCCTCGCGGTCGCCGACCACAATGTGCCGACCGAGGGCCAGGGCCTCGGCGTCGACGCCGTAAAGGACGAGGAAGCCCGGCTGCAGCTGCAGACCCTGGGCCAGAACGTCGCCTGGGCCGGCATCGAATTCTTCCCCATGGGCGATATCAGGAACGGCATCGTCCACGTGGTGGGCCCCGAGCAGGGCCGCACTCAGCCCGGCATGACCATCGTCTGCGGGGACAGCCATACCTCGACGCACGGCGCTTTCGGGGCCCTCGCCCACGGCATCGGCACCTCCGAGGTCGAGCATGTGCTGGCCACCCAGACCCTGC
>CAZTMF010000927.1:0-1009 GCA_964614675.1 uncultured Caulobacteraceae bacterium
TCGCCATCCGCGAGGTGGTCGAGAACTGGGCCCTCTGGCGCGACGCCGGCGACTGGGAGCGGTTCCGGACCTGCTGGCATCCGGACGGACGGATGATGGCCACCTGGTTCCAGGGGCCGGCGGAGGAGTTCATCCGCGTCTCCCGCGAAGGCTTCGAACGCGGGGTCTCGATCCTGCACTTCCTGGGGGGAAGCTCGATCGACGTGGCCGGCGACCGCGCCGTCGCCCAGACCAAGATGACCATCAACCAGCGGGCGCAGGTCCACCGGGTGTCGGTGGACGTGGTCTGCACCGGCCGCTTCTACGACTTCATGGAAAAGCGTGACGGTCGCTGGGGCGTGGTGCTGCGCCAGCCGATCTACGAGAAGGATCGCATGGATCCCGTCGATCCGGCCGCGCACCTGGAACTGGACCAGGAGATCCTCAGCCGCTTCCCGGTGGGCTATCGCCATCTCGCCTATTTGCAGACCGACATCGGCTTCAAGGTGAAGACCGACATGCCCGGCCTGACCGGAGCCGAGGTCGAGGCGCTCTACGCCCGCGGCCTGCGCTGGCTCGAGGGCGGGCCGGCGGACTGAAACCTGTGATCCCCCGCCAACGGGAGGGCGGGGCCTTCCGGCCGCCAGCCCGAGCGTCTATAGGCTGCGCGCTTCTACTGCCGACCCGCTCCGGAGAGCCTTCAGCCCATGGCCAAGATCAAGGTGCAGAACCCCGTCGTCGACATCGACGGCGACGAGATGACCCGCATCATCTGGAGGCTGATCAAGGAGAAGCTGATCTTCCCCTATCTGGACCTCGAACTCGACTACTTCGACCTCTCCGTCGAGAAGCGCGACGAGACCGACGACCAGATCACCATCGACGCGGCCGAGGCCACCAAGAAGTGGGGCGTGGCGGTGAAGTGCGCGACCATCACCCCCGACGAGGGCCGGGTGAAGGAGTTCGGCCTCAAGCAGATGTGGAAGTCGCCCAACGGCACCATCCGCAACATCCTGGGCGGGGTGATCTT
>CAZTMF010000928.1:0-1008 GCA_964614675.1 uncultured Caulobacteraceae bacterium
GTTCGCCGCCAGCCAGACGGTGTTTAAGCTCTGGCTCGAGTCCTGGCGCGCCAGCGTGGACACCGCCGTCTGGTGGACCGAGCGCTGGATGGAGACCGTCTCGGCCTTCGCGCCGACCAAGGCCGATGCGCCCGTCGCACCCCGACCGATCGCCGCCATCATCGACCTGGCTCAGGCCGCCGCCGCCCGCAGCGCCGCCGACCTCAGCGAGATCGCGGCCGCCACGGTCGAGATCGCCGAGACCGCGGCCGACACTTCGGTCTCGATGGCCCAGGACGCCATCTCGGTGGCCGATCATGCGGTGGAGGAAGTCTTCCCGCCCGACGATCTGACCCGGCTGGTCGGCATCGGCCCCAAGCTCTCCATCGCCCTGGCCGAGCGCGGGGTCACCCGCTTCGCCGACATCGCCGCCTGGACCCAGGCCGACCTCGCCGAGATCGACAAGGCCCTGGACCTCAAGGGCCGCGCGGTGCGCGACGCCTGGGTGGCCCAGGCCAAGCGGTTCGCCTCGGAAGCCTGACGCCCCGCGCCTTCGACGCCACTACTGGAAGGTCGTGTCGCCCTTCTCGTCGACCGGGTTGCGGTCGTTCTCGGCGCATTCGAACTCGAGCAGCGAGCCGTAGCGGTCGCGGCGATAGGTGACCGTGGTGGTGTAGGGGTGCTCCAACGCCTCGGGGTCCTCGACGGTGACCTCGTCGATCAGGGTGTCCGGATCGCCCTTCTTCAGGTGGATCCGTTCCTTGACGTGCAGCTTGTCGGAGTGGGCGATGCCCGTGGCCAGCGGCACCGTGTCCTTGATGGCGATGGTGTCCGCCGCCAGGGTGTCGCCTTCCCAATGGCCGATCGAGTCGCCCATGAAGGTGGGATCGGGGTCGTCCGCATGTGGGCGGCCGTCGGTCCAAATGTGCCGGGTCTGCATCCAGGCTTCCTGGTTGATGGTCACCCGACCCGGCGTGAACAGGAACTCATAGGGATATTGGAACATCGACATGATCGCCGGCATGCCCG
>CAZTMF010000929.1:0-1008 GCA_964614675.1 uncultured Caulobacteraceae bacterium
GCCTGACCCACCAGGACCAGTACACCCTGCTCTACGAAGCCACGACGCTGCGCCCCCTGACCGTCGGCGTCGCCGCCACCTTCAAGTACTGAGCGCCGGTCCGGCGCCCGGGAGAGACAGGCCGGCCGCGGACGGGCTAAGCCGTCCGCATGCAGCCTGACCTCCTGTCGCTCGACGTCGGCCCGGTCCTGCGGGGCCTGGACATCGTCGGCCTCGCGGTGTTCGCCGCCTCCGGCGCCCTGACCGCCGCGCAACGGCGGCTGGACGTGATCGCCGCCGGTTTCTTCGCCCTGGTCACCGCCACCGGCGGCGGGACCATGCGCGACCTCCTGATCGGGGCGCCGGTGTTCTGGATGCACGATCCCGCCCCCATCCTGCTCTGCCTCGTGGTCGGGACGGTGGGATGGCTGGTCCCCTTGCGCTGGTGGCCCAAGCGCGCGCTGGAATGGCTCGATGCGGGAGGGCTCGCGGCCTACGCCGTCTATGGCGCCGGCAAGGCGCTGCACTATGGCATCCCGCCCCTGCCGGCCGCCGCCATGGGCATCGTGACCGCCTGCATGGGCGGGGTGATCCGCGACGTGGTCGCCGGCGTGCCCTCGATCCTGCTGCGCCACGAGCTCTATGTGACCGCGGCCATGCTGGCGGCGGGCCTCTTCGTCGCGCTCACCGTGGCCGGCGTCCCTTCGCCCTGGCCGATGCTGGTCGGCGCCTCGGCCGGTTTCGCCCTGCGCGGGGCGGCGATCCGCTGGGGCCTGGCGATGCCGCCCCACAAGGGGTGAACGGCTAGAGTCCCTCGAACAGCGCCGTCGACAGATAGCGCTCGGCGAAGCTGGGGACGATCGCCACGATCAGCTTGCCGGCGTAGTCGTCGCGGGCGGCCAGACGGAAGGCGGCCGAGATCGCCGCGCCCGAGGAGATGCCGACCGGGATGCCTTCGACGCGGGCGATGCGGCGGGCCATGTCGAAGCTCTCCTCGTTGGTCACGGTCATCACCTCGTCGATGACGCC
>CAZTMF010000930.1:0-1008 GCA_964614675.1 uncultured Caulobacteraceae bacterium
CATCACCCTGCGCGTGCCGACCGCCGTCGGCCTCTACATCCTGAACGAGAAGCGGCTGCACCTGGCCAAGCTGCAGGAACAGCAGCGACTGTTCGTTTCCGTCCAGCTCGACGACTCCATCGGCTACGCCGAGCACCAGATAGAACGGACCTCGACCTATGCCGAGGGTGAAGGCCCGCCGCGGGTCGAGCCGGCCCAGGCTTTGGCCCAGCTGCCGCCCGAAGAGCCCGAACCCGAGATCTTCGAAGACGAAGACGAAGAAGAGGACGAGGAAGAGATCGAAGTCGGGGCCGAAGCCGCCGACGCCTCCGCCGCCGAGGAGAACGGCGAGCGGCGCGGCCGCCGTCGTCGACGCCGCGGCCGCGGCCGGGGCGAAGACCGGATCGAGTCCGCTGCGCCTCACGGCGAGGAAGAAGGCGCCTCCGTCGTCGTCGTCGCCGATGACGACGAACACGGCGGAGATGACGCCGCCGGGCGTGGCCGCCGCCGTCGGCGCCGGGGACGCCGGGGCGGACGGCGCGGCCCCGAGGAGACCCGCCAGACCGACGCCTACGGCTGGACCCGTGCGCGCACCCCTGACGGCGCCGATCCCTACGGCTGGTACGACACCGCCCCGTCAGCGGCGGCTCCGCCGCCCGCCAACGATCAGGCTCCCGCGCCCGCCGCGGTCGCCGCCTCCGCGGCTCGGCCGTCAGAGAACCCGGAGATCTGGGTCGAACTGCCTGCCGAACCCGAAAAGCCCGCCAGGGGCCGTTCGCGCCGTGGACGAGGCAGGGGCAAGGCCGCAGAGGACGAGACCCAGGCCGCGCCGGCAGCCGAGGCTGTTGTGGTGGAAGCCTCCGCGCCCGAGGCTGAAGCGGCCGTCGTCGTAGAGGCTCCCGCCCCTGAGGCGCCGCCGGCCAACGAGCCCGGCGAAGCGCCGGCGCCCGCCAAGCGTCCGAGGCGCACCCGCGCGGCCAAGGCCGAGGCGATCGCCCCTGAGCCCCAGGCCGTCGCTTCGGAGCCGGA
>CAZTMF010000931.1:0-1008 GCA_964614675.1 uncultured Caulobacteraceae bacterium
TCATCACCGTGCGCACGCCCATGCGGCGAAGGTCGGCGAAGCGCTCCTTCACGCCAGGCTTCACCACGTCCTTCAGATGGATGACGCCCATCAGGACGCCGTTCTCCGCGACCGCCAGGGGCGTGCCGCCCGAGCGGGCGATGCGGTCCACGGCGGCGTTGACGTCCGCCGGAACCTGGTTGGCCGCGAGGCCGAGGCTCTTCAGGATCGCGTCGACCGCGCCCTTGCGCCAGGACTGGCCCTCGGCGTCCAGGCCCGAAATCCGGGTGGTGGCCGAGAAGGGGATCGGCTCCGAGCCCTTCGGCGGATCGACCGACACGCCCTTATCGAGGCCGAGGTCGACGATCGAGCGGCCCTCGGGCGTCTCGTCGGCCAGTGAGGCCATCACCGCCGCGCGCAGGGCGACGTCCGGGCGGACCCCGGGGGCGGGGATGACCTCGGTCGCCATCCGGTTGCCGAAGGTGATGGTGCCGGTCTTGTCCAGCAGCAGGGTGTCGGCGTCGCCCGAAGCTTCCACGGCCCGGCCCGACGTGGCCAGCACGTTGAATTTCAGCAGGCGGTCCATGCCGGCGATGCCGATGGCCGAGAGCAGGCCCCCGATGGTGGTCGGGATCAGGCAGATGAAGAGGGCGCCCAGGACCAATGGGTCGAGGTTCACGCCCGAGTACTTGCCGAGCCCGAGCAGGGTCGCCACCGCGATCAGGAAGACCAGGGTCAGGCCGGCCAGCAGCACGTTCAGCGCGATCTCGTTGGGCGTCTTGCGCCGCTCGGCGCCCTCGACCATGGCGATCATGCGGTCGAGGAAGGTTGAGCCCTGGGCCGCTGTGACCCGCACCTTGATCCAGTCGGAGACCACGGTGGTGCCGCCGGTGACGGCCGATCGGTCGCCGCCGGCTTCGCGGATCACCGGCGCGGATTCTCCGGTGATGGCCGCCTCGTTGACCGAGGCCACGCCCTCGATGATCTCGCCGTCGGTGGGGATCATGTCGCCGGTCTCGACCAGCACCA
>CAZTMF010000932.1:0-1008 GCA_964614675.1 uncultured Caulobacteraceae bacterium
CGATCCCGATCACGGCCCTGGCCTTGACCCTGACCTGGGTTCTGGCCCTGACGGTCGTCGCGGTTGTAGCCGCGATCGTCCCGCCGGCCTTCATACCGGTCGCGGTCCTGGCGTCCCTCGGGTCGCGCCTCGGTCCGGACGTCCTGGCGATCGTCGCGCCGGCCTTCCGGACGATTGTCGGAGCGATTGTCGGGCCGATCCTGGCGGTATTCGTCGCGGCGATAGTCCGGCCGCCGGTCGCCGCGGTATTCGCCGCGATCGCGATAGTCCTGCCGCCCGTTCTCGCCGCGCGGCTCGGAGCGGTTCTCGCCGCCCTCTTCGGCGTTGGCTTCGGCCGGAGCCTCGCCCTCGGTCTGTTCGGGGACGCTGTCGTCCTCGAAGTCGATGTCGATGCCGGAGGTGAAGGCGTCGCGCCCGATGATCTCGGACGCCGGACGCTGGGGCTGCACCGCCCGCAGCACCCGGAAATAGTGCTCGGCGTGCTGCAGATAGCTCTCGGCCAGCACCCGGTCGCCCGCCGCTCCGGCGTCGCGCGCCAGCTGCTGGTACTTTTCGAAAACGTGCTGCGCGTTGCCGCGGATCTTCACGCTGTCGGGCCCATTGGAATCGAAGGCCCGGTTGGCGTTGTGCTGCGGCTTGCCGCCGCCGCCGCCTCCGCCGCCGCCACCACCGCCGCCACGATTGCGGCTGCGTTGCCGTTTCATGTTCTTGAAGTCTCTCATGGAGTCGATGAACCGCTAAAGGGTTCTCGCGTCACCGGTCAGGCGGCCGAAGCCAGGCATGCCGTTCGTGTGTACGAGGACCGTGTTCTTCCGTCTCACGCCCCCACATCAGGCGAGGCAGCTGTCGCCGCTGAAGTTCGGTCAGCCCGAAGGCTGCGCGACCGACGCTCCTGCGAAAATGGGTGGAGACAACCTTGATCTAGCGATTGTCCGCTGTGATTCCAAGGGGTTTCTTGCGGCCTGCGACGACACGGTCGCGTCCGCCCAGGTCTTGACGCAGCTCGAT
>CAZTMF010000933.1:0-1007 GCA_964614675.1 uncultured Caulobacteraceae bacterium
CCGCCCGCCGCGCCATCACCCGCCAGATGAAGCGTCAGGGCCGGGTGTGGATCCGCGTGTTCCCGGACGTGCCGATCTCGTCCAAGCCCGCCGAAGTGCGGATGGGCTCGGGCAAGGGCGCGCCGGAGTACTGGGCCGCCCGGGTGCACCCTGGCCGGATCCTGTTCGAGATCGACGGCGTGCCCGCCGACGTGGCCCAGGAAGCCCTGCGCCTCGGCGCGGCCAAGCTTCCGGTCAAGACCAAGGTCGTCACCCGGCTGGACGCCGGCGTGGCTCATGAGGATTGAGCGCGATGGATATCGATGAAGTCCGCCGCATGACTGGCGACCAGCTGCAGGAGCAATTGCTGAGCCTGAAGAAGGAGCAGTTCAACCTGCGCTTTCAGGCCGCGACCGGCCAGCTGGAGAAGACTCACCGGGTGAACCAGATCCGCAAGGACATCGCCCGCATCAAGACCGTGCTGCGCAACAAGACCGCCGCCTGAGGATCAAGCATGCCTAAACGAATTCTCGAAGGGGTGGTGGTTTCCGACAAGGGCGACAAGACGATTGTCGTCCGGGTCGAGCGAACCTTCCTGCACCCGGTGCTGAAGAAGACCGTGCGCCGCTCCAAGAAGTATCACGCCCATGACGAGGCCAACGCCTTCCACGCCGGCGAGAACGTCCGGATCGTGGAGTGCGCGCCGAAGTCCAAGCTGAAGACCTGGGAAGTCCTGCCGAAGGAAGGCGCGGCCGCCGCGTCTGAGCCCAAGGGCAAGGCCTCCCGCGCCAAGAAGGCCGCTCCGGCGGCGGAGGCGTCCGCATGATCCAGATGCAGTCCAACCTGGAGGTCGCCGACAACTCCGGCGCCCGCCGCGTCATGTGCATCAAGGTGCTGGGCGGCGCCGGCCGCCGGTATGCGCACGTGGGCGACACCATCGTGGTCTCCGTCAAGGAAGCCATTCCGCGCGGCCGCGTGAAGAAGGGCGACGTGATGCACGCCATCGTGGTGCGCACCTCCCAGCCCAT
>CAZTMF010000934.1:0-1007 GCA_964614675.1 uncultured Caulobacteraceae bacterium
CCCACTGCCAATCCTCGATCACATAGAACCCCCCTTACCGGACGAAAGGGAAGAGTATCACGAACGATGCCTTGGTCAGTTAATAGAAGAGCGACGCATCGTCGATGACCAGGTCGAGGGGGCCGTCGAACTCCTGGGCGACGATGGTCTTCAGCTTCGCTTCGTCGTCCTGGGAGGTCCGATAATAGGGCGCGATCCTGGCGCCGAGCGGGTGGGTCTTGCGGAACGTCTCCAGCGCCGGCGCCGGCCCCGAAATGTCGAGCGTCGCCAGTTTCTCGACCTGGAAGAGGGACGCCAGGAAGACGGCGGAGCCGCCCTTGCGGATGCCCAGTTCGAAGACGTTGCGCGTCGGCGCGTCGCGGATGATCTCGCCGTAGGACCTGAAGTAACTTACCGGCTTCATCACCGAGAGGGCCTCGCCCTCATGGCGAATGCCGACGTCCTCCAGCGCGTAGTCGATGCCATCGAGGCTGAACGTGTCCTTGGATGTCCACTCGATCTGCGCCAGGCGCTGCTTCACCGAATTCGCCATCTGGAACGCCCCTCGCGCCCGCCCGGCGCGCCAATGCGTCTGTAGAGCGTCAGCGCGACCCGGGGCAATCGCCGGACCCCGAACACCGGCTCCAACCGGGGGATTGGCGAGCGTCGCGAGCCGTGTGATCTTCGAAAATACGAACTCCTCCGGCCACGCTTGAAAACGCGGCCGGTTTTCCTCCCCACGGCATTGACGGGGGGGCATTGATACCTATAACAAGCCCCTTCCGCGAATGGGCGCGAAAGGCGTATTGGCTCCATCCGTATTTTTTCGGAGGGCTAGGCCGCTTTTTCGCGCTTTTGTGCGTGTCAGGAGATTCACACACGTGGCCCGCATTGCAGGCGTCAACATCCCTACGAACAAGCGCGTGGTGATCGCGCTTCAGTACATCCACGGCATCGGCCCGGCGAAAGCGCGGGAGATCGTCGGCAAGGTCGGCATCGAGGATGCCCGCCGGGTGAACCAGCTCTCG
>CAZTMF010000935.1:0-1005 GCA_964614675.1 uncultured Caulobacteraceae bacterium
TCGACCGGATCCTGTCGGAGGTGCGCAGCTTCATCGACGTGGCCGAGGCCGAGGGGGTGCATCCGGGCGGGGTGCACCTGGAGATGACCGGCCAGAACGTCACCGAATGCCTGGGCGGCGCCCGGGCGTTGGCCGAGACCGACCTGGGCGACCGCTACCACACCCATTGCGATCCCCGTCTGAACGCCGACCAGGCGCTGGAGCTGGCCTTCCTGGTCGCTGAGCGCCTGAGACTCGAGCAGGACGCGGTCCGCGCGGCGGTGGGCGGCGGCTGAGGCCGCTCAGAACGCCGTCTTGAGGCTGAAGACGCCCTTCCACCGCTCGCCGTTGAAGCCGGGCAGCGGGCTATCCAGGCCGCGCGCGGCCTCGATCTGCTCCGCCACGTGCTTGTTGATGGGCACGCGCACGCCGCCGCCGGCCGAGGCTAGCGACAGGTCCTCGGCAGGCTGGCCGAGCCGCGAGCGGTAGCGCACCGCGCCCTTGTCGGCGAAGGCATAGATCTCGGAATTGGCCAGGGCGGCGGGCAGGCCCTTGGTCATCACATAGGCCAACTCGCCCGAGACGCCGTAGCCCTCGTCTCCCACCAGATAGGACGCCTCGTAGGCGCGGCCGAATTCTTCCCCGCCCAGGGAGAACTGCTCGGAGGCCGGCAGGAGGTCGGACGTGAGCTGGGCTAGGCTGTTCAGGCGGACCACCCAGTTCGAGCCCAGGGCATGGTTGTAGGCGAGCTTGAGGTTGACCTTGCGGAAGTCCGCCTTGGCCAGCAGCGGGTCCTCGCGGGCGCCCATGCCCGAAAGGCCGAAGCTGGCCGTCGCGGAGGCCAGCAGCACCGACTCGTCCGTGGTCAGGCTGTAGGCGAGGGCGGCCCGGACCACGCGGGTGCGCTCGTTTGACAGTTCCTGGCCGAAGAAGGCGTTGTGGCTGTTCAGCCCGTCCAGGCTGGCGCTGAGGTAGAGGTTCCGGCGTTTGCCGCGGATCAGGGGATGGCTGACCTGGGCCCCCAGG
>CAZTMF010000936.1:0-1002 GCA_964614675.1 uncultured Caulobacteraceae bacterium
ACGCCGATGCCGGCGATATGGATCGACTGCACCGCCGGCATGAACCAGGCCTCGTTCTTCTGGGCCAGGACGCTTGGCGGCGTCGCCGAGATCCAGTCGGCGACCGCCTTTAAGACGCTCATCTCCTTGGCCTGATCAGAAGTTCGACCCGCCGAGCATCTGGCTGCCCTTGACCGCGGCGCAGGTCTGGCCAGGCGACGGCGGTGTCTTCCACGGACATTTGGCGATCGCCGTGCCGCCGGCCCGCGAGCCGAAGGCGGAACCGTCCCGCATCGGGTTGAGTTTCACGCTGAAGATGGTGCCCGCCGGGAAGGTGTCGGCCGAGATTCCCTGCTGGGCCATGGCGGCCGCGCCCATCATCTCCACGCCGTAGTCCTTGGGCCTGCCGTCCGGGCCCTTCGCAAGCTTGCCGTCCGGCCCGATCACATAGAAGTGCAGCTCGGCGTGGTTGGCCTGGCCGATGAACTGGGTCGTGACGCCGGTGAAGGTCAGGGTCTTGGTCTGATCATACATGGCGAAGGAATGGTGGGCCGAGGCCGGCCCGGCGAGCGCCAACAACGCCGCGGCTACGGCCGCCGCGCCCAGCAGGCTTCCATTCGCAACTGACAGCTTCATCACTTGGTCTTCTCCCTAACCTCGATACGCGCCCGGACGGCCCGGCCCTCAGGCGGCGATGTAGTCTATTTGAAGATATCCAGCACGTCCTTGGGCACGTCGGTGTCGTCAGGCTTGTCCCAGCCCTGTTCGAACCACTTCTCCCAGTTCTTGGCCCACGGACGGCCGTAGTAGTCGACGTAGTCCGGGTCGGAAGCGGTCAGCTGCTTCGGCCGGCCCTCCACGTTCTTGATGTTCGACAGGCACTCGATGAAGGTGAAGCGCGCGTTCGGATCGTTACCAAGCGCGATGCGGTAGTAGCGGTCCATCAACCGCACCGGCTGCACCAGGGAGTCGGGATCGTACCAGATCGCCTCGTGCTCGATGCCCTTGAACTTGTGCTTGGCG